>CAYXPV010000170.1:0-4706 GCA_964467285.1 uncultured Oscillospiraceae bacterium | reverse complement strand
TACATTTGATATGAACGCGTGTCAAGGCGAAGAAGTTCCGCCATTTTCTCCTGTGTTAACCCCTTCTCTTTTCTGATTCTTTTAAAGTATTCGCTCATATACTTGATCTGCATTTCCTGCAATCGCTCTCTAAATTTTCCTCGCATTTCTGTCACCCCTCTAATTGTTTGACAGAATTATACTCAAATCGACACAAGATAAACACGATATCCATTTCGCGCCAAAGACAAAAAACCGCACCATTTCTGATGCGGTTTTTTTATTATTCGCTTTCTTTAACTTTGCCAAGAATTTTTTTCTTTGTGTAATCACCGGCATCGGTGTAGCAATCACGTATGGCTTTTACCTTTTCCTCGTCGGTCATTTTGGAATACTTCTTGCCATTGTAGTATGACTTGTCATTGATAAGTTTGTACACGAGTTCCATGCTCTTCTGACCGCGAATCTTTTGAGCTTCTTCGTATTCTTCGTCGGTCATTTCGTATTTGACGCCGCCCTTTGTGTAATAGTCTCTTTGCACTATGGGATACATATTGTCGTCACCTACGGCCATTTCAAGACGGTAGAGTTCCTCATTAACAAAGGTATATTGTTCCGACGAATAGAATCCTTGATTTTTTGCCTCTTCGTCCGAAAGAGAATCGAAGTCTTCCCCTCTTCCCCATCCGTCAACAACCTTCGGTATCGGTTCTCCGAAATAGTTCATTTTAGCCTCCTCGTAGGCTCTGTCGTAGCACTTTTCTGTTGCATCTGCTTTTTCTTCGTCAGTCATGCGACTGTACTCGTTACTGCTGATAAGAGCCTGTATGTACTTGAAACCTCTTGAACCTCTGTCCTTCTTGAAGGAAGCATATTCCTCAGCGGTTAAATCATATCTTTTTCCGTCCTTGGTAAAGTACTTGTTCGTTTTTGGCGGTAATACGGCGTTGTCGCCGGTTACGTAATATAACCTTTCAAGTTCTTCATCAACCTCGGTATATGATTCTTTAGAGTAATAACCGGGAGAAATCGTGTTTTCGAACGTCCTTTCAATGATGCCGCCATAGTTTTCTTCTCTGCCCCAATCATCGACGGAAGGTGCGAAAAGATAACTTGCAAACGGAATTTTGCTTGATGCCTGACCTATAAGCCGTTGAAGAACCGTGGGCATCCGGCTGTTCTTGTCGGTATAGTAGTAATTTCTCTTTGTGCCGTCGATAAGTCTCGAAACTTGCCCTCCGATTGTTGGTAACGCCTGCATAACATAGCTTACCCCCATGTCTACGATAACCGCCGTAAGGGCATTGGAACCGCTGTATTTTGCGGCATCGATGGTATCGCTGATACCTGAGAAAACTGAAAGTTCGAGAAGCGGGTCGGAAATTCTCGATATGGCATCGAATACATCCCTTAATTCGAATTCGTCTTCGGTCAAGTCGTACAACTCCTTGCCGACAAATAACGGTATGCTCGAAGGCGTCATCCAGTCAATTGTGTACGAATGTCCTCCAACGTTGAAAGAGTACGACTGCTCGCCCACCATTTTGTCGAAACGCTTCTTTTTTTCATCGTCATCGTCTGCACCGCCAAGTAAGCCCGCTTTTGCAAGAAAGTATCCGAGCATCACAAGACCGGTACCGGTAAGACCCTTTGCAAAATCGTCTACGATTTCAGTTGTTGAAATATCTCCGTTTCTTTTTACCTTGTCGAATATTTTGACGGTTCCTGTTATTATGCTGACAGGAGAATACTGTATACCTTGCTTTGCAATATTGAGAGGAGTCTTCTTGAACGGCATAATACCTTCAACAAGTACGCCAGCAACTCTTTTCGGTTTGCTGCCGGTTTCAAGATTCCTCTGAAATTTGTTAAGTGCATCGGCTAAGTCGTTTGCATCTCGGTATGTATATTCCTGAGCCTGACGTACCGCGAAAATACGTATCTTGTCAAGTGTTTGCGGGTCGATGCTGTTAACATCAATGCCTCTTGCGGTAATAATTCTTGCCAAGGTATCAACATAGTGCTTCTTCAGGAACATCATGTCTTCGGCTTCGAGAAAATCAAAATTCTTGCGCCTTAGCGTTTCAAGAAGCTTGTTTTTGAATATAGTTCTCTTTGATTCGATGTCGCCGGTTGTCGCATACTTCGCATTCTCACCCTGAAGTGTTTTTTTCATTTCTTCAAAGTCAGCTTTCGCAAACGCCTTGGCTTCCTTAGTCTTGTAAAATGACCTTGTGCGGTCTTCGGGCTTTACCTTTGCAATTCTTTCACCAACAGCACCTATGTAGTTCTTGAGCCTTATCGCCGGAACGAACACTGCATTGCCAAATATGTTTCTTATATGAGTTCTCGGATTTCCGAGCATAGCGAGGTATCTCCAGGAATCCCACTTGTCGCGGAAAGTCGTTGGTATTTGGTCGGCAATGTCCTGACAAATTTTGTCGTAAGCGGCGTTCCTTGTTTCGTCGTTCCCGGCCTCGAAAAATTCTTTCATCAAAGCTTCGTTGAGCTTTATATCCTTGAATTTGTCGCCTAACTTCTTTTTGAACTCCTCGTTCATTTTCTTGATAGACTTTTCGATGTAATAAAGCTGACCGTCGGGAGACATAAGCTTGAGAACTCTGCAGGCCTGAAGCGTCTGACCGGCGCTGGTCGCCATAACTGTAAGGTCGGCAGCAATCTTCATAGCGTTTGCAACATCGCCGTTCGATATGCATTGGTTGTATAACTCCATACCAAACACAAGTTGTTTCTTGCCGACAACGTCCTCGTCTACGAGATCGTTCCACTTTGTGAGCGCACCTTTAAAACCTTCATATTCAATTTGTTTCTGAGCAGAACTTCTCGCCGCCTCGTTTGTTATTTCAAGGTGAGTCATAGTACCGTCAAGAATTCTCTCTTCAAACTCAGACATAACGTGGTCAGGAGTAACACCCGCCTCCATCATAGTCCTCGCAAAACGACTGACAACTCGTCTTTCGTCAATCTTTTTCGGCACATTTATATCCCTCGCAGGATTTTCGCCCTTCGGTATTGCACCGTATTCATCAACAAGCTCACGCCATATGTCGCCGAAGTCGTATATGCCGTCGTCGTCGAGAGACGGATAAAAAACCTCGTCGAGAATGTCGTGCAGCCAATCAGGTGCAGTGTTTTCCGTGGCAGTGCCAATATCTTCGCCCTCCGCTTTAATTTCGTAATTATCGATAAAATCAAAGTCGTTGTTCCAATATGCATCTACAAGCTTTTGAATATCAGGATGTTCAAGCGTTTCGCTTCCTTCCATAACATTACAAACAAATTCCTCATAAACCCTGTCAACATTTCCTTTATAATGCAAATAATAGTTCTTATATCTATCGCTTGCAGGCTTTAATTTCAAGATTTCAGCCTCGGTCATATACGCATTTATCGCACGCTTGATAACCTTTATTGCATCAGAGTTGTAGAAATTGTGAGAAAGTTCGTGCCTGTTGATTTTCCACGGAGACGCTTTGACTCCGTAACATATATAAACTGTACCGTCTTTAAGAGTTAACCCACCGAACTTCATCGAACCCTTGGAGGGAACGGAAGCAATAAAACGCGTTTTTATTCCTCTTTCGCCGTTTAGCTCGGCAATGGCTGTCATTTCCTCGTTGTAGGCGCTTTCGCTTATTACATCGATTTCGAGACCGCTAATTCTTACTCTTCGTGTTTTTCCGCTTTCTTTGACTTTTTGAATATACGACTTTCTTTCTTCTTGCGACTGTTCGAAATTTCGTCTGCTGTCTTCATAAAGTCGTCGAGCTCCTCTATCGGCACGCTGTACATTTCGCCATCTTCGCCAATTAAGCAAACTCTTGCTATTTCTTTCTTCATCTCTTTCTATTTCCTCCTCATTTAAGAAATAAAAACTTATATCTTCGTCGCTTTCCTCAAACTCATCATCCATATCCTCTACGACATCCGAATTATCCTCGCCGAAGTCGTATATGCCGTCGTCGTCGAGAGACGGATAAAAACCTTCATCAAAGTAATTCTCATTGTTCCACAACGATTCCGAACCTGAACTTGTTCGAGAACCGTTATTCTCAATGTACTCGAAATCTGCATTCCAGAAAGCGGAAACCAAATCCTGAAAAGGTTTTGCCCTTACATCGCTTTTCGATGCGCTCATAATGTCGCAAACAAATTCATCAAGAACACGGTCATAAATTCCATTGTAGTATTTTAGATAGCGTCTATATCTTTTAAACTTTAGAATATCAATGCTGCTATTAGAAATGCGCGATTTTACAACGCTTTTAACCAGCTCAAGTTGCCCTTTATTAATGTTTATGTGAGAAAGCTCGTGCGCGTCTTTGTCCCAAGGTGAATCGCCATAGTCATAAGACAGCAAAACCAAATCCTTGCCGTTTGTGAAAGCATCTCCCGTTATTCCATCAACCGTTTTTGTGCCAAAGAAAAACTCCGTTTTCACACCAAATAATTCGTTGAAGCTCGATATCGCTGTCATTTCTTCGTTGTATAATTCTTTCTTTACAACCTCGAATTCGTTTCCGGAAACATCAAACTTTTCAAGCCCGCCTTTTGCAATTATTTCTTGCGAGATTCTTTTTCTTTCTTCGGAAGTTCTTTCTTTCGAAGTTCCTCGTCCTTCTTGAATTCCTCTATTTTGTCGATAGGGATTGTATATCTTTCCCCATCCACGCTCGTTGTGGTTATTGTTGTAATTTTGGTGTTCA
>CAYXPV010000169.1:0-4708 GCA_964467285.1 uncultured Oscillospiraceae bacterium | reverse complement strand
GCAGGTGAATGTATTATTCATGTGTTATACCTCAAAAAATATTATGCTCAATTATAATACATACAAACTCATTAGTCAATACGTTTAGTGAATTATATAGCACTTAAAGTGCGTGTAATGTACATACTACTGGCATTACAATTATCACTAAGAGTATTGTATTGGGGCGATTATATGAAAAATAAGGATTTAATAAACTTTGAAGTTGGAAACAGAATACAAGAAATTCGATTAATGAGAAAAATGACACAAGAAGAGCTGGCAGAAAAAGCAGATTTTTCAAGTGCGAATCATGTAAGTCAAGTTGAATGTGGAGTAAAAGGTGTATCTGTGCCAAAGTTAATGGAAATATGCAGAGTTCTTGATATAGAAGCCGATTATCTTCTTTTTGGTGTTAAGGCAGATAATGCGGAAACGATGATAAGTAAATATATCAGCAGAATGACAGATGAGCAGGCGGCATATGTGCTGGAGCTTGTAAAGGTATATGCCAAGTCCTGCGGTATTGAATAGGAATGAGTGCAAAAGAACATATCCAATGGGTGGGTATGTTCTTTTTTTGATGTGAATTTTGGGATGTAGGGGAGTTTAGATGAGGCAGGCTCTAATAAAATGTCATTCTGAGCGTAGCCGTAAGGCGAAGTCGAAGAATCTCTATATCAAATAAGATGCTCAATGGTTTGGGAGATCCTTCGACTTCGTTTCACTTCGCTCAGGATGACACACATTAGTGAGTGCATCGTTATATGTAATCTCCCGATAAATGTCACTTTACATTCAAACAAAAAGGGAGTGTAAATTAATTTTCGTAATTAATTTACATTCCCTTTGAATACACATTATATTTTATCTTCCCAAGCTTGCATAAACCGTGTTTCTGAGTCTTGGGAGGAAGAAGCCCTGCCTTAAGCCAAGGCAATGCTGAAGGAAGAATACGCTGAGCTCATTTTCGGGGTCGGAAATCATAATTGAACCTGCCGCACCACTCCAACCAAATTCGCCTTTGGTGAGGGAGCCTACAATCTCCGGATTCATCATGGTTCTCACGCCGTAGCCGTAGCCGTAGCCACTCATTGCAATGCTTTCGCGGAAGTTTTTCATCTGTGTTTCGTTTAAAAGATTGGTTCTCATAAGGTCAACGGTTCTTTCGGTAAGGATTCTTTCGCCGTTTAAGCCGAGGCCTTTGTTTGAAAGCATTGCGGTAAATTTGGAGTAATCTTCCATATCACTCACAAGTCCTGCTCCGCCGGATTCGTATTCGGGTCCAAGCTTGTACACATTTACAAGAGGAACCTTTTCGCAGCTACCGTCACGGTCAATGTTACCCATCTGGGCTTCCACATAGGTTTGCAGAGTGCTTTCGCCGTCGGGAACAAATCTGTGGAGTGAGGACATTCTTGAAAGAAGCTTCTCGTCGGGGTGGAAGGTGGTGCTCTTCATTCCGAGGGGTTCAAAAATGTTCTTTTGCATATATTCGGAGAATTTCATTCCCGATACAACTTCCACAAAGTATGCAAGCACATCGTGACCAAGGCTGTACCAGTAACGGGTACCGGGTTCATATTCAAGGGGCTGCTCAGCAAGGCATTTTATAACCGTTGCGGTATCCATTCTGCCGCCTGTAAGTTCTCTTGCTTTCTGAATGCCTTCGGAGTTAAGGTCATAGTTAAAGCCTGCGCCCATGGAAAAAACGTCGCGGATTTTAATGGGATTTTCGCAAGGCTTTACACTGCCGTCGGGCTGTTTAACATACATATCCTTAAATTCGGGAATGTAGTCATAGAGTGGATCGGTTACGCTGTAAAGACCTCTTTCCAGAAGCTGAAGCGCCGCAGTTACTGTGGCAGGTTTCGTACAGGAGTAGAGCTGAACTGTTTCCTCGCCTGTAAGGGGTGTGAGCTTTTCTATGTCGGAGTAGCCTGCTGCATAGTTAAATACCTTTTCCCCTTTAACGCGGACTTCAACGGCACAACCGGGTGTTCTTGTGCCTATTACTCTGTCCATAAACTGTTTTAAATATGTAAAATCCATTGTTATTCTCCTTATCTGTAATTTGCTTCTATAAATTCCACAATTTCCGTGGGGTTCTCAAGACCGTGGGGATGGTGGTCGCATCCGGGTTTTATAATGGTTTTTATGGGTATACCTGTCTTTTCGTAGGCTTCTTTAACCAAAATACCGTTTTCGTCATAGGGAACAATTCCGTCGGAATCACCTGCTACAAGAATTACCGGTATTTTGCTTTCTATGAGCTTTGGGATGTTGTCAAAGGGATGGTTTCGGTAGGGGAGAAGGTCAAGGAGTGTTTTGCCTGTTGCATTTACAAACTCCTCCATCATGCTGTCGGTGCCCTTACCAACACCTGCCGGGCAGGAGAGGTAGTTTGTAACAGGGGCATCAAGGTAAATAACCGACACATACTCCGGGTACTTTGCCGCAAAGTAAATTGCCTGAAGTCCTCCGCAGCTCATACCGATGAGTGCCGCTTTTCTTTGGGTGCCGAAGTTTTCTGCCATATATTCCACAAGCCTTGCCTTGGCATCCTCGTCACCGGGAGCAAACCAACGGGTTTTGTTGGCAATGTACGCCAGGTGATAGCCTTTTTCTAAAAGTGCAATCTGTGAGTTTGGAAACGCATCGAAATACTCGGTTTTTATTACAAGCTTTCCGTTTGGTGCGGAGTTAGGAAGTACAATTTTAACTTCTCTTTGGTCTATTTCGCATACTGTCATACGGTAGCCGTTCCAGTCTGTATACATGGTATAATCTCCTTTGTGTGTTGCTCCAAAGTCGCAAGAGCTTTGGTAAAACTTTAAAAAGTTTAAATAAAGTATTTTTCCTGTCAAAGAGGCACTTGGTAATAATTATGTCATTCTGAGCGAAGCCGAAGAATCTCCCTTTTAAAGAGAGCCTTATAAATCTATTTTACTTATTATTGTCTTCTATAAAGTCAACTATTTCCTTAGGGTCATCAAGTCCATGGGGGTGGTGTCCGCCGCCGGGCTTCATTATGAATTTAAAGGGCAAACCTGCTTTTTCGTAGGCTTCCTTTAAGAATATGCCGTTTTCGTCAAAGGGTACGCTTTTGTCCGCATCACCTGTTACCAGTATAAGGGGGAGCTTACTTTCTATGAGGTTTGGTATATGGTCAAGGGGATGATTTCTGTAGGAAAGTAAATCTATTATGGTCATACCCGTATGCTCGGTAAATTCCGGCATCATACCTGCGTTTCGCTTGCCAAGACCGCCGGGGCAGGAAAGGAAGTTTACCACAGGTGCATCAAGATACATACAGGACACGTACTCGGGGTATTTGGAGGCAAAATAGATTGCCTGAAGTCCGCCACAGCTCATACCTATGAGTGTTGCCTTCTTTTCGGTGCCGTAGTTTTCTGCCATATAGTCAATAAGTGCTTTTTTTGCTTCGGTATCTTCCGGCACGTGCCAACGGGTTTGGTTGGCTATGTATATCAGGTAATATCCCTTTTCCACAAGAGCAATCTGAGTGCCCGGGAAGTCCTCAAAATATTCTGTTTTAATTGCAAGCTTGCCGTTTGGCTCCCGGTTGGGAAAAACTATTTTAACAAGTCTGCCCATTAATTCGGTTTCAAGAAGCTTAAATCCGTTCCAGTCTTTGTACATATTTGTCACTCCTAAAATATAGAGATAGCAGGCAAATGCCCACTATCTCTATGTTATCACATCAATATTTTAATGTCAATTATTTATACTCCAGCATATAGCCTTTTTTCTGATGTTCTGCTATAAGCTCGTCGCACATTTTTACTATATCGTCTATGGAAAGCTCAGCCGCTGTATGGGGGTCGAGCATTGCCGCCATATAGATGTCCTCACGCCTTCTTGATACAGCCGCCTCTATGGTCATAAGCTGTACGTTGATGTTTGTCTGGTTCATTGCCGCAAGCTGAACGGGAAGGTCGCCTACGTAGGTGGGCTGTATGCCGTTGGAGTCCACAAGGCAAGGCACTTCTACACAAGCTTTGGGAGGCAGATTTGGTATTAAGCCGTTGTTTATTACGTTACCGCCTATCCTGTAGGGGTTGTTGGTAATTATGGCTTCCATTATACGTGAGGCATATTCGTTACTTCTTGTGTGTTCAATCTTACCGCCGTTAAAGAGTTCTTCCTTTTGCTTTTTCCACTCGGCAATCTGATTTACACATCTTCTTGGGTATTCGTCCAGGGGAATGTTGTAGCGCTCAATAAGCACGGGATATTTTGACTTGATGTAGAACGGGTTGTACTCGGCATTGTGCTCGCTGCTTTCGGTGCAGTAGTAACCGAAGCGTTTTATGTAGTCCAAGCGCACTTTGTTTTTGCATTCGGGGTCCTTTAACTTTTCTTCTATTTTTGATTTTATGATGGGGTACATATCGTTGCCCTTGGAGTCGTATACTTCAAGTAACCACGCCATATGATTGATACCGGCAATGAGCTCTTTTCTGCCTTCGGCTTTTTTTGCAGCATTCTCTTTTACAATCATTGCATAAGATTTTATTTTATGCAAAATGCCTTTGCTCAGACCTTGTTCATTTATGTATCTGACAAGTTCCTTTTTGTACTTAGAAACCTCTTCATATTCATTCTTCCACGAAATTGTTTCACCGAACAGATTGAAAGAGTTCTTAGAAGCCCCATTGTCTTTCTTTGCCTTATCCTCTGCCTCACCTGCCAATTCTGCAGCTTT
>CAYXPV010000168.1:0-4759 GCA_964467285.1 uncultured Oscillospiraceae bacterium | reverse complement strand
ACCTTTTTTGGACACAGAGATTTTGATGCACACTTTGAAATTGAAAACAGACTGGAAGAAATAATAAAAGAAATCATAAGCCAAAATGAATTTGTAGAATTTCTGGTTGGAATGAATGGAGAATTTGACCGATTTGTAAGCTCGGTTATACGCAAAGTAAAAAAGCAGCTTGATTGCAGCGGGGTTTATCACATATTAGTGTTGCCATACTCATATGCAGAATATGAGAAAAATATCGAGTCATATCATAATTTTTATGACGAAGTAGAATACTGCGAAGAATCAGCCTCGGCACATTTTAAATCGGCGATAGGTATCCGGAACAAAAAAATGGTAGACAGAGCTAACCTGATAGTCTGTTATGTACACAAGGAAGGCGGTGCCGCTTCTGCCGTAGATTACGCAGAAAAATCCGGCAAACCCATAATAAATCTCTATCATCACACAAACACTTTTTAAACCATATAATAACATAGGAAAGTGAGGTCGCTATGTTATCTGTTGTTTTAAAAGGTGTTTTTTTGCCCCTTTTGGGCACTTCAATAGGCTCCGCCTGTGTATTCTTTATGCAAGGGAGCCTTAATAAATCTGTTATGCGGAGCCTCAACGGCTTTGCATCGGGAGTTATGGTTGCCGCATCGGTGTGGAGCCTTATAATTCCTGCCATTGAGCAATCCTCCCATATGGGATTTCTGTCCTTTGTTCCGTCAGCGGTGGGCATATGGCTCGGAGTGCTGTTTCTTTTGCTTCTTGACAGAATCTCACCGAATTTGCAAAAAATAGATTCTGCCGAAAGTAAAAAATCCATGCTCACCCTTGCGGTTGTTATACACAATATACCCGAAGGTATGGCAATAGGTGTGGCAATTGCCGCATACCTTAAAGGTGTACCGGGAATTACTGCCGCCTCTGCCATTGCACTTGCCACGGGGATTGCCATACAGAACTTTCCCGAAGGAAGCATCATATCCATGCCCATGGCGGCAAAGGGCGAAAAGAAATCCAAAGCCTTTGGCGTGGGCGTACTTTCGGGAGTGGTAGAACCTGTTGCAACCATCGTTACAATACTTCTCGCAAACATTGTAACACCGGTCCTTCCCTATATGCTGTCCTTTGCGGCAGGTGCTATGCTTTTTGTAGTGGCAAGTGAACTCATACCCAATATGAGCGAAAAAAACAGCCCCTATACAGGGACTGTATTCTTTGCACTTGGTTTTACTCTTATGATGGCGTTGGATGTTGCCTTGGGCTAATATTACAATGCCACTTTAACCACAATCTTTTTTACATCGCCGCTTTTACCTTCAAAAGAAAGTCCCGGCTTGTGCAAATCGTGAGGATAGAACACGGCAAAATCTCCCTTACGAAGCACAAGCTTTTGTGTAGCGCAATCACATTTGAAAAATTCTGCTTCTGTATTCTCATCATATGCTACTGTAGATACTGAATTGTCAATATCAATAACCTCAATTGTTTCTACACCCTCCATAACATACTGTATATCAATATACTTGCGGTGTCCTTCAAAATTAGCTTTTTCGGGGGAATTGGTGGTATATTCCTGAACCATGACAAAAACATTATTTCCGTCAATTTCATACTTACCCGTAGGCAAATTCCCCTTTGTTGCATCTTCGATAAAAGCAAAAGCTTTTTTGAAATCGCCGTTTACTCCAAAGTACAATTCGCTGTTTTTTATATTATCAAATATCATTTTAACCTCTCCCGGTTTATACTATTTTTTTGTTACCACAAGACCTGTACTTCCGTAATGGCTTCCGTCCTTGTCGTAGGTTATTTCGTATTCGCTTCCTGCAATCCACAGGTTTTCTATCTTAAAATAATCCCACTTATCATAAACTCTGGGGTTTACGGTAACCTTTCCCTCAACGGACTTTACGCCAAGGAGACCTTCGATTACAAGGTTGCAATATGTGGAGTGGTTATAGTCCTTACCTCTCTCAAGGCCGCCCTTTTCGGGGAGCCATCCCCAATCTTTAAGAATTGTGCGGCTGCTCCAGTCATCTTTTAAGGGGTGTCTTACCTCGTCTATCCAGCAAACCTTAGTGCCGTCGGGCTTTGTCATATACTGGCTCTTGGCATAGGTGTGTATAAGTTCATACAAATCATCGTTTGTAAGGGTGTTTTGCTCATAGTTATTTAAAAGACTTATCACAGCATCTATAACCTGACTTGTGGCAAAGGGCCACACATAGCCGTTCCAAAGGCACTCGTGACTGCTTTCGTAAAGGAAGCGGGGGTGTCTTCTCTCTGCGGTCATTATGCCGTATTCGCACTTGAAGCCGTCCTCTTTTTTAAGCTCTTCAAAGGCTTTGTCAAATCCCTCGGGTGCAAGCTTGTACGCCCAGGGAATATAGCCTATAACCTCTTTTGCATTTCGCATGGGAGAAAGCTCGTTTATTTTGGGTAGGTTATCCACATCGTCACCGTGAAGGGCTTTGTAAAATTCACCGTCCCAAAGCTGCTCGGTAAGCTTTGCCTTAATATCCTCGTACTTTGCTTTGTATTCTGCCGCAATGTCCTCTTTGCCGACTTTTTTTGCAATTTCCGATATTGCATAGGCATTTACCGCCATATATGAATTTAGTGTGGGGCGAATACCCTTTTGATTCTTTAAATTTTCACCTGTACCGCTGATGCTGTATTCCATAGCATCGTGGTTATCTATAGACCAGAAAAGTCCGGTGTTTGTCTTGTGTTCTTCCTCGGTGGTTTTGTAATAGTTAATTATAAGGTCAAGGTTTTCGCACACAAAATCGTAGTTGTTATTATGCACAGAGTACATATATAAAGCATACACTATGGGACTGCTGTAAAGGTAGGTTTTACTCTTTTCCTCGAACCACAGCTTTGTGTAATCCTCCAGAATAGGTTGCGCACACTTAAGCCATTTTGCCTCGGCTATGTGATGGTGGGTAGGTGCAATAATGGTATTGTGCTTTCCTCCCCAGGGTACCGGCGGAAGGAACTCAGTAATCATAACGCCGTCGTCGGTGGTCTTGATGTGCTTTCTTAAGGTCCACAGACGGAAATAGAATATCTCTTCTATGGTGCTGTCGGGACATTCAAAACGAGGCGCATTTTCCGTAAGCCACCGGAAGGCATGGGCGTTGTCTATATCCTGCTTGTAGTACTCGTTGTCGTCGGTGTTAAATTTGTTTACGTAGTTTTTTAATTTTTCTGTTAAAGACATTTTTTCTTCCTCCCGATAAATAAATTCAAACTTGTGTTGAATTATATCATAAAAATCATTTGTTATCTAACATAGTTCTTTTAATTCCTGTAATTTGCATTATAAATATCACAATATGAGCTACAAAAGCAATAAACGAAATGACCTCTGCAGTATTCACAACATTTTCATTTTGAATTAATCCCCAATATATGTATATCTTTAAAAACAAATTTTTTCTCCAGAAAATGACTGATTCTGCCAATCAACCAACCATTTAGCAGTGCGCAAACTATCGTTCCCCAATGGACTCCTACAAAAGTACCGAAGAATCCCAAAGACAAAACTACTCCCAAAAGGCAACTGCAACAATCATATATTGTTTTAACTTTAACAATTGATATATTATATTTACGAGAAATTTCTTTGACAAACAAATCATAGGCTTCCGGCGGGAAATGTGCATGCAATAAAAGTGCTACTCCGGTCGTCGAAATAATCAAACCGGTCACAAAGAAAACGACTTGCCATACTGTTCCGGAAAAAGGAATCAGTTCTACAACAATCATAACCACATCAATAACTATTCCATATATAAATACTGTTACAAAGGACAGAAGATATCTTTTTTCAAATTTTCGCATTACCAAAAACAGTACAGCTAAAAGCAATAACTGAAAAACATATCCCGACATACCGAATGTGAAAAAGGGAACAAATTGTGATACTTTTAAATGAATAATGTACGCAGGCGCAACAACCATTGACATACCGAAATCTGCACGTACCATAAATGTATTTCCAACGGCTAATACAATAATCCCAAGGATGTATGCAATTTCACAATAAAAAGTTTTTTTCTCTTTCATATATACCTCTTGTCTTAATGTTTATTACCGGGCTCACATCAGATTTATACATTTTAATGTATCAGGTAACAACAATCACCTTATTATCTCTATTATCTGATTGTTTAAAATTATTGTATCACATTCCTTATCCGAGTGCAACCAAAAAGAACCTTTTACAATGCAATTTAAAGACAAATATTCCGCAATAATAACATCCAACAAAAAATGCCATTCCCTGTGTACGAAGAATGGCATTTTGGTTTTTTAGTATTAAAATTTTTAGATTTCGTCAGGTGATGCAAGCTTGATGCCGTTTTCGGTAAGGATTTTTTCCACCTTGGGTTCATCGTCTGCCTTAAGCACCATAAGTGCCTTGCCTTCGGTTCTGCCCAGGAAAGCATACATATACTCGATGCTTACACCGCCGTCGGACACAATCTTAAGAACAGATGCAAGTCCGCCGGTGCGGTCGTCGATGTAAACTGCAATTACATCGGTAATCTTGGATATAACACCTATTTCATTAAGGCAAGCTTTTGCCGTGTCAATATCGTCAACTATAAGGCGAAGCACACCGAATTCGGAGGTTTCTGCTATAGAAAGAGCACTGATGTTTACTCCCTTTTCGCCCAAAGCATTGATAATTGCTTCAAGTCTGCCCTGTTTGTTTTCTACAAAAACTGAAAGCTGTTTAATAAACATAATTTTTCCTCCT
>CAYXPV010000167.1:0-4783 GCA_964467285.1 uncultured Oscillospiraceae bacterium | reverse complement strand
CCGGGAGTTACCCGGCACCCTGCTCTGTGATGCTCGGACTTTCCTCGTGCGGAGCATTACTGCTTCCGCCCGCAACTGTCTGGTCTACTCACGAAAAATATGATAACAAATTATTTTGAATTTGTCAATCGAAGTTTAGATAAAAGGTCTACGTTCAAGAATTTGTCTTAAAGAACGGTGGGATGTTATTTTTCCCGGAAGTGCGCATTGTAGTTCAGTGACAGCGCACATTGCACCAAAGCAAAGATGTATATCGTTCCATTGGGGTTCCGTTTCATCCGACGACAAAAGATAGTCTGTATAGTCTTTTGCAAATTTCCTTAAAGCATCCTTCACTTCCCCCAAACGGTGACCGCATTGATTTGCGGCACGGTTTAAAGTAAACGCCCAGTCAATGTCCAAAAATCGTTGTCCTTTGCCAAAGGTTTCGTCCATTTGGTTTTTTTGGTACATATCAAGACAACTGTCTATGAGCTTTTCGGGAAATGGAAAGGAGCGTCTTGCGGCATAAAAACAGAAAAGGAAGTGAAACCAATCTCCCATGTGAAGCCATACGGGGGCTTCCTTCTTTGCATACATACCCTTAATGTTTATACCAAACTCCGGGTCTGCATTTTCTGTGAGCCAACCGAAAAAAGCATCCATCCATTGGTCGGTAATTGTACGTTCCAGATAAAAGCTTGAAAACACCCCTGCGCCAATGTGACCGGAGCCACGGCAATTTGACCAGTTTAAGGATTTAAGCCAGGCGGGTATTCTGGATTCATCCCTGAGCTCGTCCATAGCTTTAAGGGGATATAACGGCATTTCGTCAAAAAGTTCCAGAGCTCCCATAACGTGTGCCGTTCCGTGGTAGGGATGATGACTTCCCTCGTCAAAAAGTCCCGTTTCGGGATTCTGAAAGGATTTGAGTGCATCGGCAAAGGCTTTTCTTTCTTCGTAGGTTTTGGGCATTTCATCTATGGTGTAGAGAATATTTGCCGCATCGGCACAGCCGTAGGCATTAATAACAGTATCCTTTTCACCTGTTTCGGGATGAATAATATATCTTGTGTATTTTCCCGGTGCAAGTTTGTGAGCATCTACTGTCTTTCTTGCTTTTTCTATGATTGGGTTTATGTTCATCGTAATTATCACCAAAATCCTTTAATTCCAAAAAGTATTACCGAAAGTGCTTCCATAAGGAAGTAATCACCAAAGGTTGTATATGTCATATTTCCATTCTGATGGTGAAGTATTCCCGGTACGTTTGTATCTTCGTTAACGTAGATTTTGCAAAGCTCCTCTATACTTTCCACGGCAAAGGTTTTTAATTCTTTCATACCCATTCTTAAGAAAGCACACGCCATAACCGCAGTTGCGGAAGTGTCTGCAACCAAAGGAGCATTATCGGGGTTTGTTTCATCCCACTCTGCAGGAATTCTGCCGCATTTTTTTGCAGGAATATCTTCAGGAAGTCTGAAATCCCACGGTGGAACTTTACTGCACTTGCCAATAGTTTCCATATAAGCTTTTGCGAGTTTTGTGCTTACAGCGGTATATTTATCACAATGTAAATACTCTCCTGCCACGGCATAACCATAGGTTGCCCAGGCTGTACCTCTTGCCCAGTAAGAACCGTTGGAATAGCCGCAGGTGTTGCTTTCTTCAATCATATTGCCGGTTTGTCTGTCAAATACAAATGAATGGGCAACGGAATTATCTTCACGGACAAAATGTTTAAGAGTGGTTTCTGCGTGAGAAGATGCAACATCACGGTAGAATATATGCCCCGTTTCCTTCCATGCCCACCAAAGAAGCGGAAGATTCATCATAGAGTCAACAATGGCTCTGCCCTCTTCGGATTCATCGTCCATTCGGTTCCAGGAATCTATGTATTTTCCACTGATATTAAACCTCTTGGTAAGCTCGTCTGCAGCTTTCAGAGCATCGGTTCTGTGATTTACATTTCCTGTAACTTCGTACATTGCTATGCTGTAGAGTACATAAAGAAAACCCATATCGTGAATACTGTCAAGGGGTGTGTCAAAAACCTTGCTGTGATAAAAGTTTTGAAATTGCTTAGCCCAGTTAAGGTAATCTTTGTTTCCCGTTACCTTGTAATAAAGTGGTGCAAGACCTGTAACAAAGGAAGTTGTCCAGTTGTAACGCGTATTTAAATCACAGCCCTTTTCCGCATTGTAGTACATACCGTCGCTACAGGCAGTAAGCTCATAAGGCATACCGTTCATATGGAGCATATGAATATTAAATTTTTTAAGAGCAATATTATATACTTTTTGGAATAAATCTTTTTGATTTTGAGTTATATTCACACCAATACCCCCTTTGATTTCAGTATACAGTATCAGTTTTTTTGTGTCAACAAAGATGTGAGATTGTACAAAAAATGCTAAAAAAAGTGCAAACTCAACTTTGTTGAATCTGCACCGGTTAAATATTAATTTTCTAAATTATAAATATTTTTTGAACGCACAAACCACACATATATAATACCCAGAAGAACTGCAGAAATCAACCACCCTGCAGGAGCCTCGATGCATGCGGTATATAACCCGATTTTATCTATGAAGAGATACGCCAAAAGAGGACTTACAACAAGTTCCGGAAAAACGCACAGGAACGGTTTGATTGTTTCGCCCATTCCCTGAAGAGCACCACGGTAGATAAAAACAAAGCCGTGAATAAGATGCCCCACAAGAAGAAAACACATATGTATGAACACAAGTTTTTCTGTTTCATAGTTTCCCGTACCCACAAAGAAGCGAACAAAAAAACGGACAAGCAAATAAAAGCACTAAGGAAACCACACCCACACTTACAGACATAAATACAATTGTTTTCCGTATGCCCTCCTTAATTCTGTGATAGTAACCGGCACCGTAATTCTGGGCAACAAAAGTTGTAAGAGCGCTGCCCACAGACATTACCGAAGTTCCCACAAGTTGTTCCACATTTTGCGCACAGGCAATAGCGGCAAGTGCGATGGAGCCAAGCGTGTTTATAAATACGGACGAAATGATATTGGCAATACCTGTGGAAGTCTGAAGAAGTGCTGTAGGCATACCGTATTTGATATGCTTTATAAGATATGGTATGTCAATATGCCAATTTTCCTTTTTTATTCTTAACATGGGATACTTTTTGAACATATAGATAAGGGAGATTATGCAAAGCAATAGCCTTGAAAGCAAGGTGGCAATGCCTGCTCCTGCAACACCCATGCGAAGCCACAGAACAAACATAAAATCCAAAACAACATTAACAGCACACGAAGCGACAAGAAATATAAGACAGATTTTGCTGTCACCAATTGCCCGAAGTACCGAGGATATGTAGTTATGGAAAATCAATACCGCAAGTCCTGCGAATACGGTCAGCAAATACGCTCTTGAATCGGCATAAATATTTTGAGGTATGTTTATGGTATGTATGAGCCAATCAATACCCAATACGGACAACACAGTAAATACAACAGATGTAACCGCAATTACAATTATCCCGATAGCAAGGCTGTCGCGAAGACCTTTTTCATCTTTGGCACCAAATTTTTGGGACACCATAAGGCATAAGCCTTCGCATATTCCAAAGGAAAAGCTTATAACAAGCCATTGTGATGACCCGGTAGCACCTACTGCCGCCAGAGCATCAGGTCCCAAAACATGCCCCGCTATAGCGGCATCTGTAAAGCCATAGAAAATCTGTATCAAATTGCCAAGTATTATGGGTAAAGTAAATAATATTATACTTTTAAGTGATGAACCTTTGGTCAAGCTGTTATTCACTCTGAAACACACTTCTCTTTCCTTTTAAGCATAACATATGCCACAACCACAGCCGCAACACCCGAAACAATCTTGCCTACTACAACGGGAACTACATATTTGGGATTTGTAGACATGGTAAATGCAAAATGGTCAATAAGCGCAAAGGATGCCGATACCGAAAAGGCAGAATTTAGTGCCAGACCTCTTTTATCCATATCCTTTGCCATTTCAAAGGTTGTGATTGATGTACCCAAAGTTGTGATAAACCCAAGAGCAGAGGTTTCGTTTATATTCAGCTTTCTGCCCATAAACTTAAGGGGCTTTGCAAAAATCTTTTTGATTATGTAAAGTATCGGAAGTGCGCAAATCATTATACCCACAATGTACACAATTGTGCCTATACAGTTTTCTACGGTATCTATGCCGGGTATAAGTTTAATATCGGTCATAAATTCTATAAATCCCAAAGCGACGCCGACTACAAGAAGGGTTTGCATAAACCAGCCAAAGGCCTTCATAAGTTTAAGGGTGATATTTTCCAATTTTAAAAGACCTACCGCAAGTATAATCGCAAAAAGAATCAGAGGAAGCTGATTTACAATGAGTGTAACAAAATTGATACCGCATATAATTCCTGCAATTATACATCCCACAGGAATGGTTATAATACCGCACACAATGCCAAGGATTACATACTCGTGATTTTCTTTAGCGGTCATATGTAATGAATAAGGTACGATGAACACAACCGTACAGCCCATCATGGAAGATACAACAAATCCGTTGAACAGCCCTATTTCCTTATTGACGGAAAGCTCCTCAGCAAGGAAAGCACCGCCCATGTCATTTGCGACAAAGGTTGAGGGAACTATGGAAAAATCTATAAAATCAGGCATAATCCATGTAATTTGTCTTAGTCCATTTGATATGACGGGCACAAGTATCATAATACCGAGCATAGCAAGAACAAGAGGACCGAACATATTGATACCCATTTCAAATTCATCGCCAAGACC
>CAYXPV010000166.1:0-4851 GCA_964467285.1 uncultured Oscillospiraceae bacterium | reverse complement strand
GCCGTTATACCAAGTGATAGCACCTGTGATGTAGTCGCATCCGATAAGGCTCTCGTCGGTTACAGCCTGCACCAAATACTGGTTTCTGTCGGAGTATGCCAGCTGACCCACCTTAAATCCAAAGGGCCGGTACTGGGGCATTGCAATAACATCACCGCCGCCGTACTCATCGGGAATGGTGTTGTCCTCAAGAATTGTAATATCCGATACAAGCTTGTCGGCAGAGATGTAGTTTACGGTATACACGCTGTTTTCGCCCTTGCCGTTGGTTACTGTGATAACAGACTTGCCGGGGAATACATCGGCAAAATGCTCTATATCCACCTTAACGCCTGCATCAACCGGTTCGGCATCAACTTCGGGCACGGTGACCTTGTTGCTTGCTACGGGAACCGTGTAGCTCTTTATCGAAGGGTCAAAGCCTTCTACGGGGACACCGTCTACGCTGAGGGCTTCGAGGTTTACAGAGCCATTGGGGAACAAGGCGGCGTTAACTATGTTGTTCATAGAACCGATTCCGTCCCAGAGAAACGCTACCGCATAGCAGTCGCTTACATCCTCGGGCACGGATGCCTTTGCCTCGAAGTCAACACCTTCCCCGGACACAGCCTTGGTAACGGTGTTGAAATCGTAAATTACATCTTCGCTGTATACCACAAGTGCGAAGATAAGATTTTTCTCTGCTCCGGTTTTACTTACCGAAACATTGGCAACCAATTCCTTGCCGCCTACAAGGGATACGGCATCTTCGTATTCGCCGTCCTCATAGTAGCTGAAAGAAATTCCGGTTGCTTCATAGCCGTCGGCAGTTTTTGCAAATGATACCGTAATCATAGAAAACAATATGCAAACTGCAAGAAAAACCGAAAGCACTTTTGTGATTTTCATTTTCTTCAACTCCTCCTGTTTTTTTGAAAATGTTTAATAGCTATATATTATATATAATAACATATTATTGTTACAGATAGCAATAGTGTTTTGTAACATTTCGTAACGATTTGTAACATTTTTGACTCTGTAATTCAAGCTTCATTTTCATTATATTATAGTGCAAAAATACCGTCAACAGACAAAACGATGAATTTTTAGGACAAAACGATGATTTATGTAGACAACACTGCCTCTTATGTGATAATATATATGCGGGTGATATATTTATGAAAATAGATTTTATAGGAAGAAAATTTATAAGTACACTGGCACTTAATATACACTCCCACAACACATGGGAGATTATATTTGTAAGCAAAGGCACAGGAAGCATAATTGCCGATGATAAAGAATATCCATTCAAAAAAGGTACGGTAATATGCATACCACCCGATACCATCCACTACAATAAGCTTACCTCAGGCAGCATACATTACGCTCTGCTTACCCCGGATTTTATAAATCTGCCCGAAGACAAGGTTATAGTGTTTGAAGATGACTCTGCAAAAACAATCCATAACCTTTTTAAAGTGATTCTTTCAAAATTTTACTCGGAAGGAACCGGCAAAAATGAAATAATCTCCCGTTTGGGAGATGTGCTCGGTATAATTGTTAAGGAAATGATATTCGCCGGGTACAAGTTCTCCGACGTGGAAAAGGTTAAAAATGCCATGATTACAAACTTTGCAGACCCGGACTTCACCGTTGGTGATGCCCTCCAAAACACCAACTACAGCGAAGCACATTTCCGCAAGCTCTTTCAGGAAGAAATGGGTATACCACCCATAAAATATCTGCTTGAATTAAGGCTGAGCTCTGCCGCAATGCAGCTTAAAAAGAGAACAAACTCCGAGATATCAATTGCATCTATTGCCTCAGAATCAGGCTTTAATGACCAGGGGTATTTTGCCAGAAAATTCAAGGAAAAGTATGGTATTACGCCGAGGGAATACTGCGCCCAAAACAAAGACAGATGAAAATATAAAAACATTTTAAACTGTCAACATAAGTCATCTTTTTTGTTTATGATAATATTTAAATACAAACCAACGGCAAGAGCAAGCCCTTGCCCTACATTAAAGTGAGAGAATAAACTAATGGTGCAGTTAAAGCCGCATAGTGTTTTTGGCGTTAAGAAAACATTAGTAATTTTTTTAAAATTAGCGAAAACGGCACTTGCATATTTCAGTTCCCTTACTGCAAGTGCCGTTTAGTGAGGACTTGCGGCGAAAATCGCCGCTTCCGCAACGACGGTAAAATTTTTAAAAATTACGCTTTGTTTTTAGCCAAAAATACTCGCGGGAGCCGGGAGTGGAGAGGGTACGGCGGAGAGTACCCTCTCCGATTTTGGTTTTTTCACCGGAAAGAACATGGTTTGCTTCTTTTCAAAAGAAGATATTTTGCCCTGCGGCACCGGAGCGACAAACACCAATTTTGTTTTTTATCTATATTTTCTTCTTGTAATTCATAGGTGAAAGTCCCGTTTCCCGTTTAAATGTCATACTGAAATAGTTCTGATTGTTGAAACCGAGGACATTGCTTATTTCCTTGGAGGAATATCCCTTAGACAACAGCAATACGGCTTCACTGATTTTTAACTTTATGTGATAAGCATGCACTCCGCATCCGGCATATACCGCAAAAAGCTTGTTAAGTTTGGACACACTTACATTACAATTTAATGCCACATTGTCCACACTTATACTTCCGTAAAGGTGCTCTTTAAGAATATTTACCGCCTTGTTGAAAAGAACAGCATCTGCGTTATCCGAAACTGTCTTTACCTTTTTGGAATCCTCGGACAAAAGTATAAATAAATTTTCAAGAATATTTGCTATATACTGCCCTTCGCCGCTATTTGACGAAAGGGCTTTTTTCAGTTCTTCTTTGGAATACCTTCTTATTCTGGTAAGTATGGAATTTATAAGTTCTCTTTGTGTATGGTTTACCTTAAACACGTTTTCTTCAAGGAATGCAGCGTCACCTTCAAGGTCAAAGCTACATACAAAGCAACTTGCCTTTCCTTCCGAAATCTTCCAAATCTTGTGAAACTCCATTGGCTTATGGAAAATTATCTGTTCTTCTTTAAGTTCGTAAATTCTGTCATCGGCAGAAACTCCCCATTCACCTTCCGTAATATATACCATCTCCCAAAAGTTATGGCTTTCACCGTCAAAATAGCTTTTTTCACCGCGGGGAACACGTTTTTCAAAACAGCTTACAAAGGATTGGAGAGAAATTTTTTTATCAACATTCATTTTTGTCCATATCATTTTCTGTTTTCACACCTATTCGTACGCAAAATTATATATTTTTACGCTATTTTATATAGATTTACACTTTTTTGTATAGTACAATGAGTATATCACAGATTGAATATTTTGTAAAGGCGGAATTTATATGTTAAAGATTGGAATTATAGGTTGCGGTAAAAGAGGCAGATGTTTATTGAGAGATGTGTTTTTGCATCTTGAAAAAGCAAAGGTTACTGCCCTTTGCGATGTATACGACGATAAAATAGAAGAACTCGAAAATATGGTTAAGGAAAAACACGGCTATACTCCCGAAAAATATGACGACTGGAAAAAGCTGATTGAAAGCAACGAGGTGGATGCTGTGGTAATTACCGCAAGCTGGGAAACCCACATAGCCCCTGCCATATATGCAATGGAAAAAGGCAAGGCAGTTGGTATGGAGGTAGGCGGTGCATACTCCGTGGAGGAATGTTGGGAGCTTGTAAGAGCCTACGAAGAAACTAAAACACCATTTATGTTCCTTGAAAACTGCTGTTACGGCAGACGGGAGCTTATGGTTACAAATATGGTGGAAAAAGGTGTATTTGGAGAGATAGTACATTGTGCAGGTGCATACGGTCACGACTTAAGAAATGAAATTGCCACCGGAAAAGAAAAAAGGCATTACCGTCTTAGAAACTACTTAAACAGAAACTGCGAAAACTACCCTACCCACGAGCTTGGACCCATTGCGAAGCTTCTTGGAATTAACCGCGGAAACAGAATGGTGAGCCTTACCTCAACTGCATCAAAGGCGGCAGGGCTTAAGGCATACATAAAGGAAAATATGCCAGAAAACGATGAGCTTATGAATTCAAGTTTCAGTCAGGGGGATATAATAACCACGGTAATTAAATGTGCCAACGGTGAAACAATTACTCTAACTCTTGACACTACCCTGCCAAGATATTATTCAAGGGATTTTACGGTGCGTGGTACAAAAGGAATGTACGAAGAAAGAACCGACTCCGTATTTGAAGATAAAAAACACGCCGATAAGCATTTTTCGTGGAAAGAAGAATTTGGCAATGCGGAGAAATATCAGGAGGAATACGACCACCCCATATGGAAAGCTTACCTTGAATCGGGCATTGTGGGCGGTCACGACGGTATGGACTGGCTTGTGGATAATGCCTTTGTGGATGCTGTAGTAAACGGCACAGAGTGCCCCATTGATGTGTACGATGCCGCATCCTGGATGGTTATATCCGTTCTGTCGGAGATATCTATCCTTAAAGGCGGTGCACCTGTGGAGATTCCTGATTTCACAAGAGGTAAGTGGATACAAAGGGAAAGGAAAATAGTTTGATAGTTAAAGAGGCGTATCTCGCAAAACGAGATACGCCTGTTGATTTTTTTGATAATCATTTTGCCAACTCCTCAAAAGCAGGTTTAAATCTTTGCATAATTCTCTTTGCTGCTATATCAATCCTCTCATCATCAGTAATATCAAAGTATGAATTAGAATCAACGTCAATAAGCAAAAATTTTGGCTTGTTATTTTTAAAGATAACTGCTTGCCCGTTTTTTTCTGCCACCTTGGCAACCTTTGAAAAATTCTGATTTGCTTCTGTCATAGTTGTAATTGTTTCAGTATTTATATTCATAACTACCTCCTATTATTTAT
>CAYXPV010000165.1:0-4865 GCA_964467285.1 uncultured Oscillospiraceae bacterium | reverse complement strand
GTCAAAGTCAATAATTATTGAAAATTTTATTGCTTTTGCAAGAAAATATCACTGTAAAATATAATTTTAATATACATTTAATTGTAACACTATATGTAGACGTTAAAATATTTCTTGCACTTTATGTTGTATGATGTTATAATATAAAAGTAATATATATAAGCGTGGTGTTACAATGGCAGAATATAAAAAATGGATTTTGCCCGATATCGACAATGTCGAAGCACTGCGTATGTCAGATGAATTGGATATTTCACTTCTTGCAGCAAAAATATTATGTGCAAGAAATTTCGATTGTATAACCGCAAAGGCGTTTTTGCAATCGGACAAAGAAAGGTTCTATGATCCATTTTTGCTTCACGATATGCACAAGGCAGTTGACAGAATACACTCAGCTGTTGAAAGCAAGGAAAAGATTGCCGTGTACGGCGATTACGATGTAGACGGCATTACCGCCACATTTATTCTCTATGATTATTTAAAATCACTTTCTTCGGATGTAATATACTATATACCGGACAGAATAAATGAAGGTTATGGTATTAACACATCGGCCATTGACTATTTATGTGAACAAAATGTGGATTTAATAATTACGGTAGATGTGGGAATAACTGCTTTTAACGAAGCCTTATATGCCAAAGAAAAAGGCATTGATTTGATAATTACGGATCACCACTCCTTGAAAGAAGAACTTCCTGTTGCTGTTGCCGTTATTAATCCTAAAATACCCGCAGCCAACTATCCTTTTGATGCTTTGGCAGGTGTTGGTGTTGCATTCAAACTGATATATGCTCTTTCGGGTCTTGATAACAACATTTTTGACAAATACTGCGAGATTGCCGCAATCGGCACTATTGCAGATATGGTTTCTCTAAGAGATGAAAACAGATACCTTGCATCCCGAGGTATAAACAAATTGAAAACAACCTCATGTATCGGTCTTAAGGCTATTATGGAGCAAGCCGGTCTTTCTATGGAGGATATTTCCTCTTCGGATGTCAGCTTCGGTATAGCTCCCCGATTAAATGCAGCCGGAAGAATGTCCGATGCCTCCCTGTCGGTTGAATTATTGGCTGAAACAAACCGCCGGGCGGCTATAAAAAAAGCAGAACTTCTTGACGATTTTAATCAAAAAAGACAAAAGGAAGAACAGCTTATTTTTGAAGAGGCAATTAAAATTATCGAAAGCAACTCATACTATGATGACAATTTTATTCTCGTTGCACGGGAAGGGTGGGCAAACGGAGTTATAGGCATAGTTTCTTCAAAGCTCACCGAGCGTTATTATAAACCAAGTGCTGTAGTCAGCATAAACGACGACGGAACCGGTAAAGCTTCCGGAAGAAGCATCAAAGGAATAAATCTCTTTGATGTGCTTGGTCAATGCTCGGAAAGTCTTGTTCGTTTCGGCGGTCATGAATTGGCAGCAGGTTTCACGATAAAAGAAGATTGTATCGACAAATTCAGGCAAGACATAAACTCAGTCATTGCTTCTTATATGACAGAGGATATTGCCACCCCTTCCATGGATATAGACTGCAAAATATCCCTTGATGAAGTTTCCATTGAAAACGCTCATTCTTTGGAGATTTTTGAACCGTACGGTATAGATAATAACATTCCCGTTATGTGTATTTATGACCTCAAAATTACAGGTATACGTTATACACAGAATAAAAAGCATGCGTTTATTACAGTTACCGACGGCAAAGTAACCAGAGAGTTACCTGCTTTTTCCATGGCTGACCGACTGAAAAAACTTTCCCCGGGAGATTATATTAACGTTGCAGGTACCCTTGGCATAAATACATTCCGCGGAAAGACATCTGCACAGTTTATAATACGCGATGTTCAGATATCCAAATTAAACGGCTATGTATGCCGTTCAGAACTTGGAAGTATTTTTACGGATATACGCAGTAAAATTATCCGTGGCATAAATCTGTTTGACAAAAAGGTCACTTTGAATATTTCACAAAATAAAAAACTAGGTATACTTACACCGAAGATTCAAACAGCACTTAAAATCTTTGATGAACTTCTGATTCTCAGTGTCAAAGACACCCCGGAAGGATTTGTAATAACAGAAAACGTAAATTTCAAATCGAAAACCAACCTTACGGATTCGGAAACTTACAAAAACAACACTTTTGATAATCTCATATGAAAGAGGTGGCAAATATGCCCGAAGCAACATTTGAAAAGCTTAAAGAAACGGTATTATCATACAATCCCAAAGCAGATATCAATAAAATCAGCTCTGCCTTTGAGTTTGCAAGAGATGCTCACAAAGACCAAAAAAGAATATCCGGAACTCCATATATTTCTCACCCTCTTGCTGTTGCAACAATAGTTGCAGATATGCAAATGGATGTGGATTCGGTTTGTGCTGCTCTTCTTCACGATGTAGTTGAAGATACCTCCTATTCATACGAAGATATCAGACAAAAGTTTGGCGAACAGGTTGCTGTTCTTGTAGACGGTGTTACAAAACTTGACAAAATCGAGTTTTCCAACAAAGAAGAAAGGGATATGGAAAACTTGCGTAAAATGTTCCTTGCAATGGCAAAGGATATCCGCGTAATAATAATTAAATTTGCAGACAGAATGCATAATTTGTCTACCCTTATAAGTATGTCCGAAGATAAGCAAAGGGAAAAAGCCAGAGAAACTCTTTCAGTATTTGCACCCCTGGCTCACCGTCTTGGTATGTACAAAATCAAATGGGAACTGGAAGATGCGTCTCTTAAATACCTTGACCCGATAGCCTATTTTGAGATTATGAAAGGCATTAACCAAAAAAGGCAAGAAAGAGAACAATATATTGACTTAATCAAATACGATTTAAAGCAAAAACTTACAGAACTTAATATTAACTGTAAAATCGACGGCAGACCTAAGCATTTTTACAGTATTTATCGTAAGATGTACACCCAGAATAAAACTTTGGACCAGATTTACGATTTGTTTGCTGTGCGTATTATAACAGATACTCTAAGCGACTGCTATGCTGCCCTCGGTGCTGCACACGAACTGTACAAACCCATGCCCGGCAGGTTCAAAGATTATATTGCCATGCCGAAACCAAATATGTATCAATCACTTCACACTACCGTAATCGGCAGTGACGGCCGCCCCTTTGAAATTCAGATAAGAACAAAGGAAATGCATGAAATCGCTGAAAACGGTATCGCGGCTCATTGGAAATACAAAGAAGGCAAGAACACCAACGACACCGATACAGAACAGAAATTCCAATGGGTACGTCAGATTCTCGACGTACAGAACGATGCGAAGAGCGAAGAGGAATTCTTGCAGACATTAAGAATAGACCTTTTTACGGACCAGGTATTTGTGTTTTCACCAAAGGGTGATGTATTGTCCTTCCCTGCAGGTTCAACACCTATTGACTTTGCCTTCAGCATTCACTCCGCCATCGGTTACAAAATGCAAGGGGCAAAGGTAAATGACAAAATTGTTCCCTTGGATTATCAGCTTAAAAACGGTGATATTGTTGAAATTATAACATCATCTAACGTACACGGCCCCAGTCTTGACTGGCTTAAAATTGTTAAAACAGGTCAGGCACGTAATAAAATTAATGCATGGTATAAGAAGGAAAACCGTGACCAGAATATCGTTCTCGGTAAAGAAATGCTTGAAAAAGAGCTTAAAAGGCAAAGCCTGTCCCAGCTTAATCTCAACTCGCCCGAATATATTGCAAAGATGGTCAAAAGATACGGCTACACAAGCGAAGATGACCTATTTGCCAACATCGGATACGGCGGTCTTAACCTTGTTAATCTTATAAATAAGCTTAAAGATGCATACAAAAAAGAAAACGCAAAAGACTTGCCCATTATTACAATGGCTGCATCTCAAACTCAGGATAAACCTTCTCACAAAAAATCATCCGGCGGCATTATCGTTAAGGGAATTGAAAATTGTCTTATACGTTATTCAAAATGTTGTAATCCTGTGCCCGGTGACCAGATTATAGGTTACATTACAAGGGGACGCGGTGTTTCCATACATCGTCAGGACTGTATAAACATTGCCGCAATGCATATGGATGAAGCAGAAAAGGCAAGACTTATTGATGTATCCTGGGAAAACAATATGGGTACCTCCTATTTGTCCAAACTCAAAATTGTATGTGCCGACAGAGATGGTCTTGTTCTTGAGGTTGCAAACATTGTCAACGAAACCAAGGTTGCGCTTAAATCCCTCAATGCAAGATCAACTAAAGACGGATTGGGTATTGTTGAAATTACCGTTGAAGTTACAAATACAGATCAGCTCAATACCCTTATTAAAAAGCTCAATAAACTACGTGAAATTGTGGAAGTTACAAGAAACAGTTGAGGAATGATTTTATGATTATCAAATCCGTACCCCTGGGCAGTTTGGGCGCAAATTTTTATGTTGTTAAAGACGAAAACACAAAAGATATATTTGTAATTGACCCCGGTGACGATGCACCCGTGGCAGCAGACGCCATTAAAGAACTAAACGGCAACCTGAGGTATATTATACTCACTCACGCCCATGCAGATCATATCGGTGCACTCGATGAAGTTAAAAGTACCTTTGATGCACCTGTTGTTATACACAAACTTGAATCATCTGCTCTTAATGACTGCGAAACAAACCTTTGTTTATTTCTCGGTGCAAATTCACCGAATACACTCGCCGATATTACTGTAGCTGACGGTGAATCTCTCCCCTTTGGTGAATCTGAAATTAAATTCATACATACTCCCGGTCATACTGTCGGAAGTATGTGCATTGCCTATGATGATGTACTTTTCAGCGGAGATACGCTGTTTAATATGTCAATAGGAAGAACCGACTTCCCCGGT
>CAYXPV010000164.1:0-4951 GCA_964467285.1 uncultured Oscillospiraceae bacterium | reverse complement strand
TTCACGATGATGGTGCAAGCCTTTACATATCCATGGACGGCGGTATGATGTCTGAGTTTAAGGCAACTACAGGCTTTGAACTTATAACCAAGAGCAGAAGCACGCGAAATCATACTGCAGAGTTTGAAGGGGTGAAGATAGGTCTTTACACCAATTACGATATGCTTATGAGCGCCAAGACTGCAAAGGTACTTGCCACCAATGAGGACGGCAATCCTGTATTTGGTGTAAATGACTATGGTAAGGGTAAGGTGTACTTCGTGTCTTCCACATTGGAAAAATACGCTTCCACCACACCCGGATTTACCGACGGTGACAACGCCGAGGATTACTACCGCTTCTATAAAGCAATGAATCTTAAGAATCCCATGAAGGTTGCTTCCGGCGTAAACCCCACCATAGGTCTTACCGAGCATATTATAGATGAAACTTCCAGATATGTTCTTCTTATAAATTACGAACCCTTTGCACAGGTTGCAGAAATAAAGTTGGATGTGGGATATTCTCCCGAATGGATTAAGAGTGTGGATTCCGATGCAAAAATACTCGGCTTTGAAAACGGCGTTGTTAGGGTAGAGCTTCCTGCCAATACCGGAGCTGCAGTAAAGATAGTAAAATAGAATAATTATTACCGGAAGAAACCGGAGATACAGGATTTTTGTCCTTTGTATCTCCGGTTTTTTGCTTTGTACAATATAACCAAGCGAAAATGTAAACGTTGTGCAATTTTAACAAAAATGCAAAAATGAGCTTAAAATGCCCCAAATGGCGAAAAAAAGTTTGTAAAAAGTATTGCAAAATTATTAAAAATGGTTTAGAATATACATAAAGTGTCACGAAAGGGTAAGAAAGTGGAATGAAGTGGAGCGATTTTATCCTTGCGGGTCACTATTTGGTGTTTTAGTACACAGTATTTTACGAAAGGAAGTGAGAATATGTTCAACGGTGAATACGAGCACAGTCTTGACTCAAAGGGCAGAGTTATTATGCCTTCAAAGTTCCGTGATGCTCTTGGTGATGTGTTTTATGTTACCAAAGGTCTTGACCACAACCTTCTTGTGTTCAGCAAAGAAGAATGGGACATATTCTACACCAAACTGAGTACACTTCCTATGGCCAATAAAAATGCCAGAGGATTCTCACGTTTATTCCTTTCAGGTGCTGTAGAGTGCGAAGCCAATGCCCAAGGCAGAGTCCTGATACCTGCAACCCTTCGTGCATATGCAGGCATAGACAAAGATGTAACAATCCTCGGCAACGGTAACAAGGTAGAAATTTGGGACAGAGATACATGGCTTGGCTATGTGGATGCTTTGGACCCCGAAGCTATTGCGGAGAACCTTTGCGAAGTAGGAATCAGTATATAAGGAGTACGGTAATATGGAATTTAAGCATATATCTGTGCTTTTACAGGAGTCGGTAGATGCACTTAACATCAAGCCCGACGGCATATATGTAGACGGTACAATGGGTGGAGGCGGACACAGCGAGGCTGTGGTTTCAAAACTTTCGGATAAAGGTATTCTGATAGGTATCGACCGTGATACCGAAGCTCTTGATGCCAGCCGAAAAAGACTTGCAGACTTTGACAATGTACACTACGCTCACAATAATTATAAGAATGTCAAAGATGTCCTCACAGACGAGGGTATAGATGCCATAGACGGCGCAGTTCTTGACCTTGGGGTTTCCTCGTATCAGCTTGACTGTGCAGAACGCGGCTTCTCATATATGGAAGATGCCCCTTTGGATATGCGTATGAACAGGGAGAATCCCAAAACTGCCTATGAGGTAATAAACACATATTCCGAAAGGGAACTTTCGGACATATTCTTTAAATACGGCGAGGAGAAGTTCTCACGAAAAATTGCTTCAATCATCGTTGACCGTCGCAAGGACAAACCTATAGAAACCACTCTTGAACTTGTAGATATCATAAAAGCGGCAATACCCGAAAGAATGAGGCAGAAAGGCTCCCACCCTGCCAAGAGAGTTTTCCAGGCTGTAAGAATAGAAGTTAACGGCGAACTTGAGGATTTGAGATATGCCTTAGATAACTTCTTTGATGTATTAAAGCCCGGAGGCAGACTTTCAGTAATAACCTTCCATTCTCTCGAAGACAGAATAGTAAAAACCGCATTTAACGATTATGCAACAGGCTGTACCTGCCCAAAGGATTTCCCTATATGTGTATGCGGAAATAAACCCAGAGGAAAGGTAATCACAAGAAAACCTGTTCTTCCTTCGGAGGAAGAATGTGAATACAACAAGCGCTCCAAGAGTGCAAAGCTCAGAGTAGTAGAAAAATTATAACCAATGGCTAAAGAAAGGAGGAGGCTCATATGGAAAAGTATTATTACGGTACAAGTGCCTATAAGCTTGAAGAATACGAAAGCTATGCCGAGGAAAGCAACAAAAGGCGTGAAGAACGCAAAGAAACAGCCAAAGCCGCCGGCAAATCCACATACAGACTTGCAACCATCGTAGTGCTTTTCGTGTTTATTGCAGCTTCCGTCCTTGTATATATAAATGTTATGGCAATAAGAGCAGCCACCGAAAAGGAAAAATTACAGAAAGAATACACTCTTCTTGTAGATGATAACAAGCAGAAAGAAATGGAAATCAGCCGTAAGGTTGATGTCAAGGTCATTGAGAAGAAAGCCGTAGACGAACTCGGAATGCAGAAACCCGACAACAGCCAGATTATTTATGTTAATGTAAAGAAGGATAATTCCGAAGAGATTGTAAAGGACGAACAATCAGAGGAAGGCGGCGTATGGGACTCTGTAAAGGGATGGTTTGCTGACGTTTGGGAATATTTCAGCTGATATTGTAATATATGTTAGTATCACGGTTGTGAAGGGATTTTTATGAGTGATTTAAGATATGACATAAGAAAAAGATCTCCTTGGGTTGTTTTGATCAGCGTTGTAATTATACTTGCTTTATGCGGCAGGTTAATTTATTGGCAATTCATAAAAGGAGCAGAATTGAAATCGGGCGCCATACAACAGCAGACGCTCGATTCTGTTGTATCTGCCAAAAGAGGAATAATATACGACAGAAACGGCAAGGTTCTCGCTCAGAGTGTTTCTGTGCAGACGGTTACCGCATCACCTGCAGAAGTAAAAAAGAAAAAAGCAGTAGACAAAACCGCCCAAACTCTGGCGGATATTCTGTCTATGGATAAAGAAACAATTAAAAAGAAACTCAACGCCAATACCTCCTATGAGATTATAGCCAGGAAGATAAGTAACGAAGATGCAGAAAAAATCCGCAAAGCAGAACTCAGCGGTATTTATCTCATAGAGGACACCAAGCGTACTTACCCCTACGGCAGTCTTGCTTCCCACGTAATAGGATTTGTGGGTAATGACAACCAGGGCTTAGACGGTGTTGAAATGGTGTACGACAAGTACTTAAAGGGTATGCCGGGCAGAATGATAAGTTCCAAAAGTGCCTCGGGTACGGAAATGCCCTACGAATACGAAAAGTTTATCAATCCCGAAAACGGTGCCAACCTCGTGCTTACAATAGACGAGGTAATTCAGCATTTTGTGGAAGAAGAATTAAAACAGGCGGTAGCCGACTACGATGTGGTAAACGGCGCGGCTTGTATCATTATGAATGCCAAAACAGGAGAAATTCTGGCTATGGCAACTTACCCCGACTATGACCTCAATGCTCCCTTTACTCTTCCCGATGAAGTGGAAAAGGAGCTTTCCGAACTTAAAGGTGAGGAATACGATAAGGCTTACACCGAAAGACTTACACAGCTTTGGCGAAACAAAGCCGTGGTAGACACCTACGAGCCCGGCTCCACCTTCAAGCCTTTTACGGCGGCAATGGCTCTTGAGGAAAATCTTGTAAGTAGCGATGAATATTTTACATGTAACGGTGGACTTCAGGTGGAGGACTATTACATCAGATGCTGGAAAGACGGCGGTCACGGACAGGAAATATTTGCAGAGGGCTTTGAAAACTCCTGTAACCCTGTGTTTATGAACCTGGGTGCAAGAGTTGGACCTGCCAATTTTATAAAATACTTTAAAAAGTTTGGCTTTATGTCGTCTACGGGATTTGACCTCCCGGGTGAAGCAAGCGGTACATTCCATACGACAGAAAGGTTTAAGGATGTAGAGCTTGCAACAAGTGCTTTTGGTCAGTCTTTTAACGTAACACCCCTTCAGCTCATTACGGCGTATACCGCAATAACCAACGGCGGAGTTATGGTAAGACCTCACATAGCCAAAGAGCTTGTAGACGATAACGGTAACGTAATAAAGAAGTTTGAAACCGAAACGATTCGTCAGGTAATGAGCAAGGAAACTGCCGATACCATAAGGGATATCTTAGAGGGGGTTGTTTCCAAAGGAACATCAAAGAATGCTTTTATACGCGGTTACCGACTTGCAGGCAAAACAGGTACAAGTGAAAAGATACCGAGAGGTAACGGCAAGTATGTAGCTTCCTTCATAGGCTTTGCACCTGCCAACGACCCGGAAATAATAGGTCTTGTAATGCTCGATGAGCCTATGGGTGAAAGTCATATGGGCGGTGCAATAGCAGCTCCAACCTTCAAAAAGATTTTTGACGAAGTTTTAAGATATATGGATATTGAGCCCCAGTTTACCGAGGAGGATTTACTTATCCGCGATAAGGAAGTTCCCTATGTTGTAGGACTTCCCGTATCCGACCTTGCCAAAGCCTTTGACGGTACAGGGCTTAAGTACAACATTCTCGGAAACGGCGATACGGTAGTAAGTCAGGTTCCCGTAGGCGGAGCAACGCTTCCGGATGGCTCCACCGTGGCGGTGTATACCGAGGCGACGACAGATAACATGGTAGAAGTGCCCGATGTACGCGGTTACACGGCAAACGATGCCAATTACATTCTGACCAATGCAGGTCTTAATATGAAAGTTGCAGGTGCAGCTGCTACCGACCAAGG
>CAYXPV010000163.1:0-4999 GCA_964467285.1 uncultured Oscillospiraceae bacterium | reverse complement strand
TACCATAAAACAAAGAAAAAGCCCAGACTTTTCTGGACTTTTTCGACAGTCTGAAATATCCACTTCACACTGAAGTGGATATTTTTTTGTTGAGAATTATTTTACTGATCGTCACCAAATTCAGCTTTATAAGCTGCAACAAGCTTTTCGGGCCAGTCAGATACAGGCTCAAGTCGTCCTGTAAAGAATCTGAGTGTCTTGGGTTCGTGAACAAATCTCAAACCGCCAATAAGATGTCTGTGGTCATAGAGCCACTTAACCCTGTCTATAACGTATTCTGTTTGAGAAAGTGTAAATACTCTTCTGGGGAATGCAAGACGTACCATTTCCACAGATGCTATATGCTCTGTGCCATCGGGATTTCTTTCTTCGGACAGAGTACCTCTTTCCATACCGCGAATACCGCCACAGAGGTAAAGCGCTGCCACAAGGGAACCTGCAGGATATTCCTCGGCGGAGATATGGTCTACAAATTCTCTTGCATTGATGTGAGCACCAAGTCCACCGCCGGGTGTTACCATCGGAATACCGTAGGAATCCAGGTAATCTACGCAGTGCTTAATGAACTGGGGTCCCTGAGATATAACATCAAGGTCCATAGTTTCTTCAAAACCTACTATCATAGCTTCCATTTCCTTAACGGACATACCGCCGTATGTAAGGAAGCCTTCAAACATTGTAATGTAGTCCTCCATTTCGTGGAAAAGCTTTTCATCACGAATGAGTATTCCGCCGCCACGTCCAAAACCGAATTTACGGGCTGAGAAGTATACAATATCGAAAAGATCTGCAATCATTCTTGTAATTTCTCTTATGGACTTGTCTTTAAGGGCTTCTTCTCTTGTCTTATTAAAATACAGGTTGTCCTGAAGAAGAGAAGCATCTAAAATGGTGGTTATGCCATAGGACTTGGCAAGCTCTGTTGCCGCCTTCATATTTTCGTAGGAAATGGGCTGTCCGCCAATAAGGTTGGTGCCTGCTTCAAGTCTTATGTAAGGAATATTGTCTGCACCTTCTTTTTCGATGCAAGCCTTTACCTTATCCAGATCTATATCACCCTTAAAGGGTAGGTCACTCTTGGTAACAAGACCTTCATCTTTAACAAGCTCTTCTACCCTTGCACCAAGACGTGTAACGTGAGCCTTGGATGTGGTAAAGTGATAGTTCATAATAATGCAGTTTCCGGGTTTAACAAAGTGCTGTGCAATAATATGCTCGCAAGCTCTGCCCTGATGTGCGGGTAAAAGGTGCTTGATTCCGAAAATTTCGGTAAGCTTGTCATTCATACGGTAGAATGTTTCGCTGCCTGCGTAAGCATCATCGGCCCTGAGCATAGCAGCCTGCATATTGTCACTCATGGCGTTAACGCCCGAGTCGGTAAGCATATCCATAAAGATATCCCCGTTATGGAGAAGGAAGGTATTAAAACCTGCATCCTTCATTTTCTGAAGTCTTTGCTCTGCAGGAAGCAGAGTAAGCTTCTGCACAATCTTAAGCTTGTGCATTTCCATGGGAAGCGGATCGTGTCTGTAAAATTTAATTTCCGGCATTTTGAATTCCTCCATTTGTCATTTGCAACATGTTATAGCACTATGATACCTCATGTATATATATTTGTCAAATTGATAAAAAGGATAATAACTATCATTTTTTTCGATATTGCTATTGCTTTTCATTTTAAAAAAGGATATAATTATGTTGCTATTTAATTTAGTAAGGAGTACAACAAAATGGAAATTCGTAATCTGACAACCTTTCTGCAGGTGGCAGAACGCAAAAGCTTTTCCAAGGCAGCCGATGCCTTAGGATATACGCAATCTACCGTATCCGGTCAGATAAAACAACTCGAGGATGAGCTGGGCACAAGGCTTTTTGACCGTGTAAATCATAGTGTAATGCTGACAGAAACAGGAAACAGCCTTGTAAAAAACGCTCAGAGAATTCTTAATATAATTAATGAAATTAAAAGTGATTCCAACCAAAACGATGTATGCGAAGGCAACGTCCGTTTTGCAATGGCACCGTCCATATGTGACCTTATGATGGGAAATACCTATATGACATTTAACCGTATGTTTCCCAAGATAAATGTTAAAATTATGGCTGCCGAAACCCATGAAATGTTGGAAATGCTTAACCGCAATGAAGCGGATATAATCTTTACCGTAGATCGTCACGTATATGATGCACAGTATGTAATCGCCTCGGAAAAGAAAGTTAAAATAAACTTTATTGCAGCAAAGAACTTTGAGCTTGCAGACAAAAAGAATATTGAAATTGAAGAACTTATCTCCTACCCTTTTATTCTTACCGAAAAAAATCTAAGCTACCGCAAGCCCTTCGACGAAAAGCTTGCAGAGAAAAACCTTGAGGTAACCCCGGTTATTGAGATGGGAAATACCGGTCTTATAATGGAACTTGTGGAACTTGGTCTGGGCATATCTTTCCTTCCGGAATACGTTACGGCAAAATCCCGTGAACAGGACAAAATATGTTATCTTGATGTAAAAGATTTCGATGTGGATATGTGGCGACAGCTCCTGTACCATAAAGACAAGTGGATATCCCCTTCCATACGCCATGTTATAGAATACTGTTCCAGAGTGTCGGAAAGGATTTAAAAAAATGATTATACACACAGAGAAAAACTTTATAATATGCAAAAAGCACCCCGGGATATCTTCGCAAAAAGCCTCCGACGGCAAAAAGGATATGATTGACCTCATATCCGAGGAACTTGGGCTTAAAGCGGACAGCGTATACCCTATTCACAGACTGGATAATCCGGTAGGCGGAACCATGGTGTACGCCGTAACCAAAGAAGGGGCAAGTAAGCTTAGCAAAGCAGTAAGCGAAAACAAAATACAAAAACGCTATCTTGCCGTGCTATGCTCAGTACCGGAAGAAAAAGAGGGCGTTCTTAAGGACCTGCTCTTTAAAGACAGCTCAAAAAATAAAACCTACGTTGTAAAAAGAATGCGCAAAGGTGTAAAAGAAGCTTCTTTGGAATACAAAATTCTGTCTGTGGCAGAATATATGGGCAAAACCTACGCTCTTGCCGAGATACTTTTGCACACGGGCAGAACACACCAGATAAGAATTCAGTTTGCATCAAGAAAAATGCCCCTTGCCGGGGACAGGCGCTACGGCAGCGGTAAAGATGACCTGCCCTTGGGATTATGGTCATATTCCCTTGATTTTGACAATCCGTTTAATCAAAACCAATCCGAACATTATGAAACCTTACCGGATAAGGAAAAGCTGCCTTGGAGTATTTTTAAAGAAATATAACAGGGGATGTAAAACAAAGCGCAGACCGCTTATTCTACATCTCTATCCCCAAGATGTTATCCATTCTTTTCCGGCTTTGCCCGAAAGCTGTAAACCGAATCATAAACATCCTGCACATCCTCGTCGGCAGGTGCTACCTGAATAAGCCCAGTACATTCCGTGGCGGAAGCTGAATCCGATATATATTCATCCGGAAACAACCTCATTTCCCCTACAAATTCCGGCGAAGCGGGAAAGTCTACTTCAACCGGTTTTTTTAATTTTTTATCCATTTTTATCACCCTTTTTAGTATGCGCCAAAAAGATATTTATTAAAATAATAAAAATTACCGTTTCAGGTATTTATGCCCGAAACGGTATTTTAAAATATTATTTAAAAATTTTCTTTTTAAAAACTAATGTTACTGCAGCTGCAACCACACATCCGCAAAAAGCACCCAGGGTATCCGCCAGTATATCTACCGCCTGGAAGGTTCTGCCTTTAACAAAAATCTGGTGTATTTCGTCACCGGTGGCACACAGTGCCGAAAGCAGTACCGAAAATACCGTGCAGAAAATCAGCCCTTTTAATCTTTTGTGTTTGTTAAGGTTAAAGAGGCTCGCACAAAGCAGAAAAAACAGAAGTCCGAGTGGTACAAACTCTGCAAAATGCCCCAAAGAACGTATTTTGTCATTTATCCTTGTGACGTGTGCTTTCTGCACTTTTTTCTCCAGTTTTGCATAGTTGTCTACTACAATTTCCGCCACATCAGTGGCTACTTTTTTACTTGTTTTATCGGAGTCTGTGGCTACCTTTGCTGAGTTAAGCCATATAAAACATAAATTAGCCAATATAAGCAATACAAGCACAATTCTCGCCGCAATTACCCAAGGGGTGACTTCTCTTTTTGCCGGAATGAGATTTCCGTTCATATAAACTCCTTCTATCTTTCCAATATATCTGCAATTCGCTTACAGGCAAATCCGTCACCGTATGGATTGGAGGCATTTGCCATAGATTTGTAGGCTTCTTCATCCTCAAGAAGCTCTTTGAAACTGGAGTATATTACCTCTTCGTCGGTACCCACAAGTTTCAGCGTACCTGCTTTAAGACCTTCCGGTCTTTCGGTAGTATCTCTCATTACAAGTACGGGCTTGCCAAGAGAAGGTGCCTCCTCCTGAATACCTCCGCTGTCGGTGAGTATCATATAGCTTCTTGAAAGGAAGTTATGAAAATCAAGAACCTCAAGAGGCTCTATAATGTGTATTCTGTCGCAACCTCCAAGCTCCGCTTCGGCTGCTTCTCTTACCACAGGATTCATATGGATAGGATAAATTGCCTTAACATCGGGGTGTTCATTCATAATGCGTCTTATGGCTCTGAACATTCTGTGCATAGGCTCTCCTAAGTTTTCTCTGCGATGAGCAGTAATAATTATAAGTCTGCTTCCCTCAGCCCATTGAAGCTCGGGGTGGGTATAATCTTCTCTTACGGTGGTTTTCAAAGCATCTATTGCGGTATTGCCGGTAATAAATATGGATTCCTCGTCTTTACCTTCCTTAAGAAGATTGCTCTTGGAAAGCTCTGTGGGAGCAAAATTGTACTTGGAAATAATGCTTACTGCCTGGCGATTAAATTCCTCCGGATAAGGAGAGTAAATATTGTAGGTTCTTAAGCCTGCCTCAACGTGACCTACCGGTATTTGCATATAGAAGCATGCCAAAGCCA
>CAYXPV010000162.1:0-5003 GCA_964467285.1 uncultured Oscillospiraceae bacterium | reverse complement strand
GTATATCTTTCCCAACAGGGTTATGATATTTATGTTGTAGCCAGACGGAAGGAACGTCTTGAAGAGTTGAAACGTTCCCTAAAAGGTAATGTATATGTTTACGAGGCAGATCTCAGTCAAGAAAATCAATGTTTTAAGCTGTTTGAGGATTTACGGGGTGAGAATATTGATTTACTTGTAAATAATGCCGGAATGGGTGTTTTTGGCGAATTTGACAAAACCAATCTTGATGCTGAGCTTGCCATGATTGATATCAATATTAAAGCACTACACATATTGACAAAATTATTCCTCAAGGAGTTTATGAAACGTAATTTTGGGCACATCCTAAATGTTTCTTCTTCTGCCGGCTTTATGATGGGACCGCTTTTTTCATCTTATTATGCTTCAAAATCATATGTTCTGAGACTTTCTCAAGCTATATACAGAGAACTGAAGGAACAGGATTCTGAGGTTAGAATCAGCGTGCTTTGTCCCGGACCCGTAAAAACAGAATTTGATGCCACTGCAAATATAAATAAATCATTGGACGGATTGCAGGCTGATTATGTTGCAAGATACGCCGTAAAAAAGGCTTTAAAAGGAAAGTTTATGATTATACCGGGATTTACAATGAAACTTTCGGTAACATTTTCCAGATTTTTACCTCAGAATTTATTATCTAAAATTACATATCTTTGTCAACGAAAAAAATGCAACAAAAAACCAGGAAATTAATCCTGGTTTTTTTATTAAACATCTTTTTTAAGCTTCGTTTAAAGAACCGCCGTTAAATACGGTTTCAAATTCCTCGCCGGAAATTTTTTCTCTTTCATAGAGAACCATTGCTACATTATTAAGCTTGGTCATATTATCTTTGAGAAGATTCAGGCAGTTTTCGTAACAATCATTAATAATCTTTCTTACTTCATCATCAATTTCAGAAGAAATCTTTTCGCTGAAGGATTTGGAATGAACAAAATCTCTGCCAATAAATACTTCATCGTTGTCACTGCCGTAGTTAATTGGGCCGATAGAGTCACTCATGCCGAATTTTGTTACCATCTGACGTGCAATTTTTGATGCTCTTTCAATATCATTGGAAGCTCCGGTACTTATATCATCAAGTACAAGCTTTTCAGCGGCACGTCCACCGAGAAGAACTATAATATTGTTGTACATTTCGCTCTTGGTTGTATAATACTTATCTTCGGTAGGTCGATGCATTGTATATCCGCCTGCACGTCCTCGAGGTATGATGGAAACCTGATGGACAGGGTCCTGTCCGGGGAGAAGCTTAGTTGCGACTGCATGACCTGCTTCGTGATATGCGGTAAGTTTCTTTTCTTTTTCGCTCATCGTGCGGGATTTTTTCTCTGTACCAACAACTACCTTAATCATAGCGTCTTCAACGTCATCAGCGTTTATAAAGGTTCTGTTGCGTCTTGCCGCAAGAAGAGCAGCTTCGTTTAGAAGGTTAGCAAGGTCAGCACCGGTAAATCCAGCTGTGGTTTTGGCAATTACTTTAAGGTCAACATCATTTCCGAGAGGTTTATTGCGGGCGTGAACCTTAAGAATATCCTCTCGTCCTTTCATATCGGGTGTGTCGACAACTACCTGTCGGTCAAATCTTCCGGGACGAAGTAATGCATTATCCAGTATATCGGGTCTGTTGGTGGCTGCAAGTACAATAACACCTTGGTTTGCAGAAAAACCGTCCAGTTCAACAAGCAGCTGGTTTAAGGTTTGTTCTCTTTCATCATGGCCACCGCCAAGACCGGCTCCACGTTGTCTGCCGACTGCATCAATTTCATCAATAAAAACAATGCTGGGACTGTTCTTTTTTGCTTGCTCGAATAAATCTCTTACTCTTGATGCACCAACACCAACAAACATTTCAACGAAGTCGGAACCGCTTATGGAAAAGAAGGGGACATTTGCCTCTCCTGCAACGGCTTTTGCCAATAAGGTTTTACCGGTTCCCGGAGGTCCTACAAGAAGAACACCACGGGGTATTTTTGCACCTAAAGCGCTAAACTTCTGAGGTGCCTTTAAGAATTCAACAATTTCTTCAAGCTCACCTTTTTCTATATCTGCACCGGCAACGTCATCGAAGGTTACTTTGTCTTTTTCATTGATGTTTACACGAGCACGGCTTTTACCAAAATTCATTGTTCCGTGTCCGCCGCCTTTGGTTTGTTTAAACAACATAAACCAGAAGGCTATGATTATAATCATAAATATAACCGTGGGCAAGGTGCTTAACCACCAGGGTGCTTCAGCAGGCTTTTCAATCTTAATGTTTAAAACATTATCTTTAATCTGCTTTTTTAAGGTGTCGCCGGCAAGTTCATACAAGATTATGCTGCTCTGAATTTCGCATTTTACGTTTTTAACGTCGACGTCCTTTATTTTAATTTCATCATAAAATTCAACTTCCGCAACATCGTTAGTTATTGTAATTTTCTTTACGTTTTCATTATTAATTTCGCGGACAAGTTTTGAAATGTCTATGGTAGCAGGTTCTGCTTCATAGTTCATAAAAGAATAAATTCCGAAAATTGTAAGAAAAACAACAACATAAATTAATATTGTTTTGAAATGTTTTTTCAATATTATCGCCTCCTATAAAATGTTAATTTATTCTTTACAGTATATCTCTTTTTTCAGTTTAAATAAAAAGGGAATATTTCTGTATAACTGACTGTAATCAAGACCGTATCCTGCAACGAAGGAATCATCTTCAATTTCATAGCCTATATATTCGGGAGTAAAGTCGTACTTTCTGTTTGCTTTCTTATCCAGGAAAGTGGCCATCTTAAGTGTTTTAGGCTCAAACTTTGCAAGATATTCCATAAGGCAAGTGGAGGTAAATCCGCTGTCAACAATATCTTCAATTACAATAACGTCTTTACCTTTGATATCTATGCTTAAATCCTTTTTTACGGTAAATACATTGTTTGAAACATGGCTGTCACCGTATGTAGAAATCTGCATAAAATCAATTGCAGCAAAGGTTTTTATCTGCTTGAGTAAATCTGAAGCAAACATAAAAGCCCCTTTCAGCGTTATTATAAAAACTATTTCTTTACCCTCGTAATCTTTGTTGATTTCATCGCTGAGTCTTGAAATAATCTTGCTTATTTGTTCCTCTGATAAAATAACTTCTTCGCAATAATCCTGAACGTTCATATGTACGTTTACCGTATATATATATAACGGTATACTCCTTTCTTTTCATTTGTTGATTAATATTATAAAGCGTATTGCTTTAAAAATCCTTAGTTATAAAATTGAAATTTTAATAATTTTTTCTGTATCTTTTGATACTGTATATTTTTCACTTACCCTAAGTGGAAGTATAGCCAATATTTCATTATTACATACAAGAAGCGGATAATTATTTCGCTTGTCTGCAGGTATCTTTGAATCAATAAAAAACTTTTTTACTTTTTTTGATTGACCTTTCAGTCCGGAGGGGTGAAAAATATCTCCGTCTTTCCGAGTTCTTATTTCAAGATTTTGTGTATCAATGTTATCGGCAACTATATATACAGAGTTTTTCTCCTTTGTAAATTGTTTTACAAAGGTTAAAAGATAAGTTGTATTTGTTTCTTTGACATATAAAGGTTGATTGAGATTTAATTTATAGTTGTATTCAAGCGTATAGTTTTTGCTTTTTGAAAATATAATTCTATCTGATGTATATGTCAGAACAACACCGTTGGAAAAGCTTATTTCTTTGCCTGTTGATTGTGTTTTTAAAGCATTGATAATTTGTGAATAGGTTATATTATCGACAGATTTATTAAGCTTTTCTATTGCAGACAGGATAATTCTTCTTTTTTCCGTTATGCTTAAGTTAATAAAATTTGCCTTTAATATATATAGTTCTAAATCGCTTTCAATATACATGGGGCAGGACTCAATACACTTCGTATCAATATAACTGTTCTCCTCGGTTATTATGTCCGAGGTTCTGATTATATTATTGATAGCATTGGGGTTAATATCCTTCATGTAACCAAAAATTTTGTTTCGAACAAGATTACGGGTGTAAATATCTTCCCGGTTGGTGGAATCTGTAACATAATCTATATTATTCAATACGGTATATTCTTCGATTTCCTCACGAGATACATTAATTAAAGGTCTGATAACACTATCGTTAACAGCTTTAATTCCTTCAAGACCGTTGGCGCCGCAACCGCGAATTAAATTCATAATAATAGTTTCTGCACGGTCATTTTTGTTATGAGCAACAGCTATTTTATTACATCCGCACTCTTTACAAATTTCTTTAAAAAATTCATAACGCAATTGTCTGCCTGCAGTTTCCTCGGATATGTTATTGTCTTGGGCGTATAGAGGGACATTAACCTTTTTGCTATGAAATTCAATTCCGAGTTTCTTTGAAAAAGCCATAGAAAAATTCATATCTCTTTCTGCTTCTTCACCACGAATACCATGGTTGAGGTGGGCAGCAACAATGTCAAAATCAACAGATTCTCTAAGTTTGTTAAGTACATACAGGAGAGTGGTGGAATCTGCTCCGCCGGATAAACCAACAACGATTTTATCACATTTGGAAATCATATTGCACGATAATATTGTATTGAAAACTACAGTTTCTAATTTGTTCACGTCATTCTCCAATCAATATCAGAAGCCCGGATCAGGATAATTGTTTTCGAGGTTCATAAACTTAGTGAATTCCCCTCGCCATCCAAGATCAACAGTACCTGTACTACCGTTACGGAATTTAGCTATGATGCATTCAACAATATTTTTACGCTCGGTTTCTTTTTCGTAATAATCCTCACGGTAAAGGAACATAACCATATCGGCATCCTGCTCGATAGAACCGGACTCACGCAAGTCGCTGAGCATGGGGTGGTGGTCAGTTCTTTGGTCAGGAGCTCGGCTAAGCTGAGAAAGTGTTATAACAGGAACGTTTAATTCCTTAGCCATAATTTTAAGGAAACGGCTGTTTTCGGAAACTTCCTGTTGGCGACCTTCGCGAC
>CAYXPV010000161.1:0-5069 GCA_964467285.1 uncultured Oscillospiraceae bacterium | reverse complement strand
ACCATAAAACAAAGAAAAAGCCCAGACTTTTCTGGACTTTTTCGACAGTCTGAAAAGGTGTGCTTTGGCACACCTTTTGTTATGTTACTGTTCAACTTTTACTTTATCATACAGTTCATTTACATACACGGCTCTGTCTTCTTTCATGGAGATATTTGCCGCAAAGCCAACAGCAAGACTCATTGCACCGGCACGGATATCCGCCATTTGATTAAGAGAATCTGTTTCAAAACCTCTGAAAAGCATATCTCTCATAATGATGTCTGCACCGCTGTGGCTTCCGTACACATCCCCGCCTTTGCTTCGTGGGAGTACCGGGGTGTTGTAGGTAAGCATTTTATTATCGCTTAAGTGATAAACCTGAGCTTCGTTAAGTCTGTTATACACTCTTATTTCCGACTTGTTTTTACCCTGATTTACAAGGTCTGCAAAGTTGTCGGCTTCCAGCCTGCCACTACTTCCGTTTATTACGATTTTGGAGCCTTCAAACGGAGAATGTGCCGTTAATGAATAGGACACAACTGTTCCTTTGGAATACTTAATATTTATTGCTACGGAATCTTCTATGTCTATTTCATCGGAAAATACACATTTGTCCCTGTAGTAGCCGTCCTCACTTTCGCAGTCCAGATACAGTTTTTTAAGAAGGTCATCGTGTTCAATGTCAAGGTAAAATTCACATTTTGATTTATAAGGACAGGTAAGGCATCTTTCGCTTCTGTTATCTCTTGTCGGTCCGTAGAATCTTTTTGTTCCAAATGCATTTACCTTAACGGGGTCTTCATCAATAAGCCAGTTTAAAATGTCAAAATGATGAGTTGACTTATGTACAAGAAGTGAACCTGAGTTCTTGCGTTCTCTGTGCCATCTGCGGAAGTAGTCTGCACCGTGACGGGTATTCAGAAACCATTCAAAGTGTACAGAAAGGATATCTCCAATAACACCGGTGTTTAATATTTCTTTTATACGTGCAAAATATGGCATAAACCGGCAATTGAAAGTTACCACAAGATTTCTTCCTGTTTTGATATATGTGTTATAAATGGCGTTAAATTTATCCGAATCCGTGGTAAGAGGTTTTTCACTTATTACATCACAACCCATTTCCATAGCTTTTATTATATAATCCGAATGGGTGGAGTCCTTGGTGGTTACAATTACCGTGTCAGGCTTTTCTTTTGATATCATCTCTTCAAAGTCTGTGTATACATTAATATCTTTGCCGCAGAGCTTTACTGCCGCCTTTGCACGTTTTATGTTTTTGTCGCATACTGCCACCAGGTCAGCCGCATCGTCTACCTCATCAACCAAAGGCATCATATAGGATTGCAAACCACGGCTTCCTGTGCCTACGAGAACATACTTTTTCATTTTTGTTTTCTTCCTTTCGGATTTTGAATTTTAAATTGACATTTGTCGAGTTGGAACAACTCGACAAATGTCATCCTGAGCGGAGAAGTCATTAGCAATATGTCATTCCGAACGAATGTGAGGAATCTTCCTTACAAATGAGAATCTCACTTGTTAAGGAGATTCTTCGACTTCGTCGAAACAACCTTCACTATATTTCGCTTGCCTTTCGTCAAGCATTCATCCGTTACGGTGTTTCTCCTCTCCCATTTGAGGCACGCTTCGCTACCACCTCAAACGGGTACCCAACAGTTCCGCTCAGAATGACATTTTATTAAAGTCTGCTTTATTCAAACAAAGCGATAAACCAAAATTTATTTTATTATCCCCTCAGCACTGTCCATATCCACATAGAGTATAAAGTCGCTGTGTTCTTTAAGCTTTGTGGCAGGAACGATGGGAGTTGTTTCCTTTGTGTGTACAGTTTTATCTACTGCATCTGCCTTTACGGGGTATGGTACGCAAGAAACAATCTTTTTGCACTGCATTATCTGGTATACTGTCATGGATATTGCCTGCTTGGGAACATCATCCAGAGTGGGGAACCAACCTTCGCCAAGCTGCTGCTTTCTGCATTTTTCATCAAGGTTTACCACGATGTATGCTTCCTTAGTGTCAAAGTCTGCCGGAGGGTCATTGAAAGCAATATGGCTGTTTTCACCTATGCCTATAAGACCTATGTCAATAGGGGACTTTCTGATTTCTTCCGTAAGAGTCTTTATGCATTCTGCAGTACCGTCTACAAAGTGAGCCGCTTTAAGATTTTTAACCTGATCTACAAATCTTTCTTTCAAATACTTTCTGAAGCTTGCATCGTGGGTTTCTGCCATGCCAACATATTCGTCAAGGTGGAACATCTCAACCTTGCTCCAATCCACATCCTGTTTTACAAGATGTTTTATGGTATCAAACTGTGATGCACCTGTAGAAAGGGCAATTCTGGCTTCTCCTTTTTCAGCAATTGCATCGTTGATGCATTTTGCGGTGTATTCTGCCGCACTTTTTCCGAGCATATCGGGATTTTCGCAAATTCTGATTTCCATTTTTTTCTCTCCTTAGTATATTTTAATATTATTATTTCTTTTTACAATTATTTTTTTGATGTTTATATCATCGTCAAAGAGGAGTATGTCTGCATCATAACCTTCTTTTATTGCACCTTTACCTTCAAATCCGTGGGCAACAGCAGGTGTTGTCGAAGCCATCTTTACCGCATCTTCAAGGGGAACTCCGACTGTTTTGTAGAATACCCTTACCAGCCTGTCGGTGGTTGCTACGCTTCCTGCAAAGCAAGTTCTGTCGGGCATTTTTGCTATGCCGTCTTCTATGATACATTCCTGTCCGTTTTTAAGACTGCCTATTATGGATTTACCTTCAGGCATATCTGCTCCTCTTATGGAGTCTGTTATAAGGCATATCTTGTCGGGACCTTTAAATTTGTATATAAATCTTAAAAGTTCCGGCGGAACATGAAGACCGTCGCAAATTACCTCGGCATATATATTGTCCATAAGGTAGGTTGATTCTATTGCTCCAAGAATACGGAAACCGCCCTTACGCACTATTGTACTCATTGCGGAATAAAGATGTGTAACCATGGTAAGTCCGCATTCTGACATTCTCTGCATATCATCATAGGTACATTCTGTGTGACCTGCCGACGCTATGATACCCTTTGAAGTAATATATTTGCAGAATTCATCTGCACCGGGAAGCTCGGGAGCAAAGGCATACTTTACTATAAAGTCCCCGTAGGTTTCCACAATCTTCGTGTAATCCTCTTTTACAGGAGGCACTATATAACGAAGGTCCTGAGCTCCTGCCTGTGATGGCGCAAAGTAAGGTCCTTCAAGATGAACACCGGGAACATAAGGCAGGTCTTCATCCTCTTCCAGCGCTTTTTTTATGTCAGCAATTGCTCCCATAATCGCCTCTGTGCTTTCCGAAAGGGTAGTGGGGAGCATAGTAGTTGTGCCGTGCTTGAAGTGCGCCTTCATAGCACCTTTAGCAGCTTCAACGCTGCCGTCCATAAAGTCATGGTTTCCGCCACCATGGCAGTGGGTATCAATAAATCCCGGGGAAACATAAAGTCCCTGTGCATCTATTTCCTCATCAAAGGGCAATTCGTCTTTTGTAACGGCAAATATCTTACCGTCTTGTATGTATACATTTGCATCGATAATGGTTTCAGTTATTACTTTTCCGTTTTTTATTTTAATCATACCGTAATCTCCCGAATATAATATTGACAACTTAATTATAGAATAGTATAATTGTTTCGTAAATGGATTATTTTGAGAAATATAAAATAATATTGCAAAATATATCTTTTTAAAAACGCGATAAATACAGGGAAATAGGACAAAATTATATTTTATGTTAAAATAATACACAAAAGGTGGGTTAATATGAACAATATATATTCTTATATAACGCCTATGATAGAAAGTCTTAATATTATACCAAAAATAGTTCAGCTCTATTTTCCGCCGATTAACTGGAAGGGTGACCCCAAAGGACATATCGGTAACAGTGATGCATTTTTCTTTGTGATGTCCGGAGAGTGCTGCGTTATTTTGGATAATGAATGCCACATACTCCGTTCCGGAGACCTGGTATATATGCCAAAGGGGAAAATGCGGGCATATTTCAGTATGTGTCGGGAGCTTACCATGTATGAAATAAACTTTGAGGCATATGTAAACACAAAGCCTTGGAACGAAGCCCTGGGTATTGATAATTCATTTCCCGTAGTTCATTCAGATAATGGAGAATATATTGCAAAGCTTTTTGAAGATTCCCTGCGATATGAAATGAATAAGGACCCTATGTACGATGTGATTTTCTGTACCAATATCGCTATGGTAATGAAGGAATTTATAATAAAGCATACAGAAAAAAGAAAGCTCACCGCTTCTTTTGATGATGTGATAAGGTATATGCACAGCAATATAGACAAAGCAATTAAGCTTGAGGAACTTGCTGCCATATGTTATATGCAACCCACATATTTTATTAAAAAATTCAAAGCATCTTTCGGCGAGTCCCCCATAGTTTATTTCAACAAGCTTAAAGTGTACAAAGCAATGACACTTTTTGCTTCTACGGATATGTCTGTCTATGAGGTCAGCCGTGCAGTAGGGGTGGAGGATAATTCATATTTTTCCAGAATGTTTAAGAAGCTTTGCAATATGACCCCTACGGAATATAAGGGGATGTTCTGAATATTTTTATCCTGACAGACGGAGGAATTTCATATGGAACAATTGACTAATTCTAAAAGAATTTTAAGCCACGTGCGAAAGGCATGTGATGATTATACAATGATTGAAGAAGGGGACAAGATAGCTGTTGGTGTTTCGGGAGGTAAGGATTCTCTTGCACTTTTGTGTTCCATGGCAACTATCAGGCGTTTTTATCCGGTTGAGTTTGAAATTTGCGCCCTGTGTATAGATGCCGGATTTTATGAAGCAGGATACGGCAATGAAGAAACGGCAAAAGAAGGGTTTAATAAAATAAAGGAATTGTGTATAAGTCTTGACGTAGAGTTTCATCTTTACAAAACTCACATAGCAAAGGTTGTATTTGATTGTAAAAACGAATCCAACCCTTGCTCCCTTTGCGCAAGAATGCGCCGAGGTGCTCTTCACGATGCCGCT
>CAYXPV010000160.1:0-5080 GCA_964467285.1 uncultured Oscillospiraceae bacterium | reverse complement strand
ACAAGTGTGTCTGCCGCCTGAATACCGGTAGATACGGTGGTATACTCTACCATACCGAGTGCTCTTGCCATAATTTCACTTCCTGCTTCTTTCTATAATAATATAATCATCATTTACCAATACCACTTTGCCATCTACAGGTGAATGTAACCCTGTACCCAAGGCTTCCTTAGGGGGCGATGCAATCATCTGTCCCAAAGATACCTTGTCGCCTTTCTTTACAATGCATTCCGCAGGTGCGCCAATGCCTTGTCTTAAAGAAAGAGTAAGTCTCTTGCAATCAACTTTTTCGTCGCTGATAGGTGCTTCAACATTATACTTCGTAAGACCTATATGCTTTAAAAGCCGTGACACGGGAACTGTTCTGTAGTCACGTTTGGGTGAAACGTGAGTTTCTTCGGTAACCTTGGGCATTGTCATACCCTTTTCACGAAGTTTATTGCGGTACTGACCTATAAGGCTTGCCGGTGACAATCCCTGCATACAGCCATACATTTCACAAAGACCGCACTGTGAACAGTAAAAGGTATCCACAAAGGGTTTAACATCAAGTACCTCATTATGAGATATGCTGTGCATAAAAGCCTGAGGATCGATGGGATAACCCATAAGATTTCTGGGACAGAGATCTGTACAAATCCTGCAGCTGCAACAAGCACTCATGGCACGCTTTATGCCGATAGAGGCTTTGACACTTTTTCTTTGAACTATATAATGATCCTGCGGCAATAAAATAACCGCATTTGTTGTTTTCGTAACCAAGTCCGTGGGGGAACCTATTTTTCCTGTCATTGGTCCGCCCACAAGATATGCCGGGTCATCAATCTCGGAACCACCGCAAAGGCTGACAAGTTCTTTAAGACTCATACCCAACGGTGCCAAAAGTACACGTGGATTTGAAACGTCACCTGCTACCATCACATGTTTATGCGTAACCGGTGTGTCCTCACTTGTTGCTTTGTAAATATTGAGCATAGTTTCCACATTGAACACCGTAACACCTACCGAAATAGGTATATTTCCGGGTTTGATAATTCTGCCTGTGGTTTCATATGTAAGAATGACCTCGTCACCTGCCGGATATATTTCCGGCAAATAAGAAACAGACACCTTGGGAAAGGTTTTCATAGCTGCTTCAACAGCCTGTGCTGCCTGTTTATATGAAGGTTTGATGCCAACTATGGCACGCTGTGCCCCTACTGCGTCTGCAACCATTGAAAATGCACTTATAATTTCAAATGCATACTTTTCAAGTATTTGGGTGTGCACCTTAAAAAGAGGTTCACATTCTGCACAGTTTAATATTATTGTATCTGCTTTTTCGCTTAGCTTAGCATATGCCGGGAACCCGGCACCGCCTGCTCCGACGATGCCGTTTTCCTGCAAAATCTTTGTTAATGTTTCTAATTGCATAACTTACTCCAGTCCAATCGCGTCATCAACAATGCCGACTATTGCAGCATCTACCGGTGACGATTCAACATTACATCCAATACGTGCCGCACTGCCTGTAGCAACAAGAACATCTTCGCCAATACCGGCACCAACGTTGTCAATAGCTACAATTCTACCAGTGCCTGCCATATTGCTGTACGGCTCTACAATCAGAAATTTGTTACCCATAAGGTTTTCGTTTTTACGTGTGGCAACAACGCTGCCCACTACTTTTCCTACTATCATTGCAATTCACCTTCCGTTAAAAGATTTATGGAAGAGATTATTTTAATGTAGGGAGAATCTTTTCAACGTCGCCGTGGGGTCTGGGAATTACGTGGGAAGCGATAATTTCGCCTAATCTGGATGCAGCACTTTCGCCTGCTTCTACAGCGGACTTAACAGCGCCGACATCGCCGCGAACCATAACACTTACAAGACCGGAACCGATTTTTTCAGTACCGATAAGTTCTACGTTTGCAGCCTTTACCATTGCATCAGCAGCTTCAATAGCAGCTACTAAACCTCTGGTTTCAATCATTCCTAATGCTTCATGTGACATTTTCTTTTCCTCCTTGATATTTTCAAATTTAATTTTTTCTGCTTTTGTTTCAGCCGCAGTCACCGCAGCCTTTGTCTGTTTTGTTGCTGTTTTCTTTTTTTCAGCCATTTCCGTCACCGCCTATTAAAAACCGGGAAGGATTTTTTCAACATCGCTGTGGGGTCTGGGGATTACATGAACTGCAACAAGTTCACCCAGTCTGTCTGCAGCGCCGCCGCCAACTTCTGTAGCAGCTTTTACAGCACCTACATCGCCTCTTACCATAACGCTTACAAGACCGGAACCGATTTTTTCGGTACCGATAAGCTCTACATTGGCAGCTTTAACCATTGCATCGGCTGCTTCAATTGCTGCAACCAAACCTCTGGTTTCTACCATACCTAATGCTTCCTGTGACATCTTAAACTACCTCCTAAAATTTATTCATTAATTATTGCTATTTTTAAACCTTCCATCTTCAGATTTGTAACGTGTGCTTCATTAATCTGAGACAGAGGGAATTTGTGGGTTATGAGTTTGTTCATAGGTAAGCCTATGCCTTTTGCTCTCTTTAAGAAATCAAAGGTTGTGGCGTAATCACGAAGTGTATATACCCAGGAACCTACTGTGGTGATTTCCTTGGAGCAGATATCAAAATGGGGATTGATAGTTGCATCACCGCCGTTGATAAAGAATCCAAGCTCGCAAAGTCCGCCGCCGTTACGGATAAACTTGTAGATGTTGCTGTGAGCCACAGGTGAACCTGTACACTGGAATGCAAAGTCTGCAAGATAACCGCCGAATGCGTCTTTTACTGCACCGGTGAGCGCCTCAATGCCGCTGTGATTCTTGAAGTTAACTGTGGCTGTGGCACCCATTTCCTTTGCAAAGGAAAGTCTCTTTTCTTCGCCGTCAACTGCCACAATGTTTTCAACACCCATTGTTCTTAAGATTGCAATACATATAAGACCAATAGGTCCGCAACCCTGAACTACCACTCTGCTGTTAAAGCGAAGAATACCTGTTGTTTTAGCACGTTCAACAGCGTGGATTAAAACTGCAGAAGGCTCAATGAGGATTCTCTCATCAAGATTCAAATCACTTACATTAAATACTGTGGAGCCGCCTCTTATTACAATATAATCGGCAAACCAACCGTTTAAGTGAATGTCATCGTCGGGGATAAGACCGTAAACCTCGGCACCGGAACCTACGTTCTGCTTGTTGAGGTCATACATGGTGATATCGGGGTCATCCTTGAAAATCATACAGGTAACAACCTTGTCACCAACCTTTAAAGGCTTGCCTGCACTGTCCTTTTTGACATTCTTACCCATCTTTACGATTTCGCCGGTACCCTCGTGACCGAGAACAACGGGAATAAGACCAAAGGGGTCACGTTTAAACTCGTGAGCATCTGTACCGCAGACACCGCAACCCTCAACCTTTACAAGGATATCATCATCACCGAGTTCGGGGATTGGGTATTCCTTGATGTCATAGTGTTCAAGGGATGTGAGCATTGCAACACGGCTCTTTTCAGGAATGCTTCCACAGCTTTTGGGAGCTGCACAAGAAGCGGCATTGGTGTTTCCAAGTTCCTGAAGCACTTGTCTGACGAGTTTTTCAACATTTTCTGAACTAATGTTCATTGTCATCGCTCCAATCTTTATGTTTATAAATTATTGATTAAGATATGAAATCAGCTCATTTACACCGTATCCGGTAACAGAGTCTATAATGAATACCTTTTTGCATCCGCTTAAGCGAAGCCAGTTTTCGGCTCTCTTCGGATTGGCATCCTTCTGCTCTGCTTTTGTAACTATTCCTATTACCTCACGGTTTACCATACAGGTAACACAAGGCGGAAAGAGAGAATAGTTTTCCGTGGCGCTTATGAGAAGACCTACCATATCGGCTTCGTAGGAATACAGAGCAAGGGCTCTTCCGAGATGATGAGTCTGGGCATATTCGCCGGGGGTATCTATGAGTGTATTTTCAAACTTTATGTACTGGGTTTTGTCGTAGCTTATTTTTTCGCCGCGAAGAACCTGAGAAAGTGTGGTTTTTCCGCTGCCGCTCCGTCCCATGAGAATTAACTTTTTCATCATGTTTTGGTTATGGGGCAAACGGTAAAGCCCAATACGTCTTTGCAGTAATCCACAAGAGCCGTAAGTGATGCCTGAACATCGGAGACACTTCCGGTAACAATTAATGTACCGCTGAATCTGTCCACAAATCCAAGCTCAACACCCGAGGACTTCAAGGCTATGTCACCTGCAATAATGGCTGTTTCCGCAGGGGACATTGTAACTATGCCTATGGCAGTTTTTGAATATTCGATAGCCGGGTCAAGACCAAGCTTCTTGTAGAGGATGTCATCAGGATTAGCTATAATGTGTGCTATTGTTATCTGCTTACCGGGAACAAGTTCCTGAACTATACGTAGTTTTTCCTGAAGTGAAAGTTCATTCGGCATTGCCCTAACCTCCTATCTTACATTTTAATCCGCATCCTTCGACAACAGCTTTGAGCTTTTCCATATGCTCATCTGTAGGTGAAGCAGCATCGCCCATAAGATAATCCCTGCCAAGACCTATGTACTTGTCCTTACCGAAGTTGTGATAAGGCAGAAGATTTATTTCATCCACACCGCCAAGCTCAAAAGCGAAGCAAGCAATATCGGCAATCTCGGCTTCGGTATCATTAAAACCCGGGATTACGGGAACGCGGATTATAAGTTTTTTTGCATTTTTGGCAATTTTTGCAGCATTTTCAAGTATAAGTTCATTAGGCTGTGTGGTGTACTCCTTATGCTTGGCACTGTCAATGTGCTTGATGTCCATAAGAACCGTATCTATGTACGGGAGAAGCTTTTCTATTTTTTTATATGAAGCAAAGCCCGTTGTTTCAACAGCCGTATTTATTGCAGATTCCTTTGCTGCTCTTAAAAGTGCATAAGCAAAATCGCTCTGACAAAGCATTTCACCGCCGGACAAGGTCATACCGCCGGAGGAACGTCTGTAGTACGGCATATCCTGCTTTACAATTTCAAGAACTTCCTTGACCGTAACATCTCTGCCTACGGTCTTTTCTTTGCCGCCC
>CAYXPV010000159.1:0-5108 GCA_964467285.1 uncultured Oscillospiraceae bacterium | reverse complement strand
GACGGCGGTCACAAGGTAAAACCGATTGATGAACCTATTGATTTCTTATTTAGTAATATATAAAAAATGTTCCTGCGCTTTGGCTCAGGAACTTTTTTATTGTATTCTGCGTGTTATCATAATAAGCTGTTCTTTTGTAAGGAAATCCCCGCTACCGAATTTCCCGTCGGGATAACCTACCATATACCCGTTTTCATAGCACCAGGAAAGCGCTGCCTCATTCCATGAGCTTCCGTCGGGGAATGTATGTTTTATCGGTGCATCCTTATTTACTCCGGCTTTTCTTGCAAGCATAACAGCAAACTCACCACGGGTTACATAACAATCTGCACCCAGGGTATAATCTTCAAATCCCCGTATAACACCTTCATTTATCCCAAGAGCCATAACACGCGATTTTTCTTCGCCAAGATATTTGGTATCAAAAAACGCTCCCAGAACCGATACATCCGTATTTTCCTGTACATCTTTGTATATTACATTCAATGCATCGTACCGGGAGGCGTAAGCATTGGCTTGTACTCTGCTTCTGCAATCAATTATCTTTTGGGAACAGTTAAGCTTTCTGTGATTTGCTATTTCTTCTGCCGCCAAGGCATCTTTTGCATCCATAGATATTCTTGGGAGCAAATACAATGACTAAGGATCGCCACGTCTTACCTTTGCAATTCCCGGTTCACTTGTTGCCGTAACCAGATATCCGGCTTCCCTTAAAAGGCTTTCGCTCTCGGGGGTAAAATTACCAAAGGGATATGCAAAGGTTACAGGCGCTCTGCCAAGGGCATCAGCCGTAAGACATTTTGCCCAGTACAGGTCATTTCTCATTATCCTCTCCCAACTGCGGTAGTCCTCTCCTTCTTTTCTTGCCACACCAATTCTTCCGTCTGCCTCATAGGAGTGGAGGTTGTAGGTATGGGCGCCTATCCTTACGTGTCCGCTTTGCTCCATTTCTCTTGCCATATCCCAGTTAAAGGAAAGAGAACCGTATTCCACAAAGCCTACAACGGTAAAGATTTCTATTTTCATATCTTTATCTTTGACAACAGGATAAGCCACCTCATAATTATTGAGGTAACCGTCATCAAAGGTTATTACCACAGGTTTTTCCGGAAGGTATCCTTCGCCATAGACAAAGTCTATTACCTCGCTCCAAAACACGGGAGTATATCCGGCAGTAAGTAAAGAATCCATATCCTTATGGAATTTTTCTGTCGTAACCGTATAGGGACCGTATGTACCGTCAATGCTATGATACATAAGGACCGGTACGTCACGGCTTTCGCTGTCGGCATACGCAACTCCTGCCGACATTATAATAAGAAATAGTGCAATAATAAAAATTTTTTTAAACACAGATATCACCACCGGTCATTGTTTTTTTCTCATATCAAATACAGTAATCAATATGCTTGCTGATATTACTAACACCGTACCCATTCCGGTACGAAGGCCTATTACTTCATCAAAGACCACAGCTCCCACAATTACACTTGTAATAGGTTCAAAGGTACTTAAGATTGAAGCTCTTTCACCACCTACAATCCTTGTACCGCCCTGAAAGAGTACCACAGCACCTACATTTACGGCAATGGCAAAAATGAGGCATAACCCCCACCCCTTTAAACTTACGGGAAGCGCAAATTCACCCATTATAAGGCAAACCGCCAAAAGCACCATAGAACATACAAGGGATATGTAAAAACTAAGCACCCAGCCGGAAAGCTCTTTTCTTTTAAAGTTGGCAAGAAGAACCACATAGATTGCATAAGTTACGCCGGAGGCAAAGGCGTAGATACTGCCTTCTGCACTTATGGGCTTACCCGGCGTGTAGAAAAGGCAAATACCCACAAGGCAAAGAATAAGACTGAGAATTGTTCCGCCTTTAATCTTTTTTCTTAAGAATATAAATTCAATAAGTACAACCACTCCGGGATATATAAAATGGAAAACCGTAGCCACGCCCGAATCCATATAATTATATGAACTGAAAAGCAGTAGCGGAGTGAAACAACACCCCACCAGAGCAATAAGGCTGATTGGGGGAATGTCCTTTGAACTGATTTTCAAAGTCTTGCCGCTGAGGATTGCGGCAACTGCAAGCACAGGCAGCGCCATGCAGTTTCTAAGAAACACAAGGGTTATTGAATTTACGCCCTCTTTATATATAAACTTTGCCATAAGAGGCATAATGCCAAATATCACAGCACTTAATATTACAAATAAATATCCTTTCAGCACAGATTTTTTGTCGGTATTGGTATTCATTATTGTTTTACCCTCCGAAAATCATACATATTATTACACATACGGCAATTATACTACATAAATCCCGTACTTGTCTACCTTCATTTTAAAACATTGTACAAAAAAGGACCCCGATGTGAGATGATGTCTTATCACACCGAGGTCGAAAGCGAGTTTTCAAAAAAATTCTACTTAAGGTTAATGTCGTATGTAAGAACGCCCTTGGCAGGATATTTACCTGCAAGCACATCTATACCTACATCTACGCTGTCTGCAGAAATACCGCCGATAAGAACTCTGGGAATATGGGGAAGTTCTTCCAAAGGATAGGGATTGCCAAAGTGACAAAGTGCGGAGAGCTTTCCGGATATGCGAAGTGCCGTAATAAGTGCCACTATACGATGTGTAAGGTGGTCACTTCCGGTATATGCAGGAGCTTCGGTAAATGTAACAAATACAACATCCTCATAGTCCACAGATTCCTGAAGCACATTCATATTCTGATTTGCCGTGGGGAACTGATATATGACACGTACTTTGGAATTGGTGAAAGTTTCCTCAAGTCTTTTAACAATCTGAGTGGGTTTCCACCAATGGTTTGTAAATGTATCCACAGTTACTTTTCCGTCATCGGAAATATCCGATTCGTTCTTGGCAAGAACCACAAATAGGTGCTTGCCGTCGGTGGAAATGGATTCTTCCACGTCTTTGTCTGCACTTAAGAATATTCCGTCTTGGCTGATTCTTTTGAAGTTTTGAGCATCTTCTTCGGTTATCTCGGTGTATTTGGGTTCTATGTTCATTACCTTGTGCTGTGCGGCAAGAGCTGTTTTAACGGCTTCGTCAAGTCTTTCTTCGGAGATTATGCCATTTTCGTAGCAATCAATCAAATCAAGATACGCTTTTCTTGAAGAAAGCCAAGGAAGAATAAACTCTATTCCCGATTCAACGCAAAGCCCCTTTACATTGGTGTCGCCAAACTCTGCCCTTATGCTCATCATATCCAAAGCATCGGTTATGAAAAATCCGTCAAAGCCTTTTTCGCGGATAATGTCTTTAATCTTCTTTGAAATAGTTGCAGGGTACACAGGGTCAATATTCACAAGCTTTGAATGGCCTGCCATTATACCGTCAATAAGCCCCTGCTTAATAAGCTCTGTGTAAGGAAACAGGTTGTATTCCAAAAGCTCTTCTTTGGTATTTTTATATACATTAGGTGCCATATGCCCGTCAATTTTTGTGCCTCCGGGACTGGGGTAGTGCTTTGCAACGGTGAGAACACCGCCATCATGCAGACCTTTGGCAATAGCTCCACCGAGTAATGCCACCTTGTGCTTATCAGCACCCAAGCAACGGCTGTTTCCGCCGCAGGATACCCAGGAATGTGCCATATCCAAAACGGGATTGCAAATAACGTTATACCCCATTTTTGCGGCATTTACCGCAGTTACTTTGCCGAATGTATAGGCAAGAAGCTCGCTTCCCGTTGTACCGATGGCATTGTGTCTGCCTATTTGGTAATCACCAAGGCCGGATTCCGCATCGGTAATTATCAGAATGGGATAATCTGCCGCTTCTTTTATTTTATCTATAATGTCCGGATGGGTATCAAGAAGTCTGGGAACAACCCACACAGCGCCCAAAGCTTTGTTTTTAATCATTTCCATTACGAATTCATAATTATCTTCAAAGGTTCCGTATTTATCTTCGGCACCTGCCGGTACGGGTATTAAGGATGCCGCCATTACCATACCAAGCTTCTGCTTAAGTGTAAGTTCCTCAAATCTCAGTTCTTTCATAATCATAGTCTCCTTCAAATCCGGATTATTGTGACAACGCACCAACGCTGTGACACACCGAGATTATACAACAAAAATATATATTTGTCTATCAAGAAAAATGTTTTGTTTACGATTTTATATGTATTGTTTTCGATTTTAGACATATATTGCTATCTGAATTTATATAGCTTCGAAGGAGGCACACCGTACTCTTTTTTTATTTGTCGGCTGAAATACTTAACATCATTAAACCCCGACATAGCTGCAACCTCCTCCACCGAATATCTGCCCTCCGACAGCAGTTTTTCCCCATGGGAAAGCCTTAATGAATTAAGATATTTTGAAGGTGTGGTTCCGTATCTTTTAAGAAACAGCTTGCGAAAGTATGTTCCGCTTATGTGTGCCATATCTGCCATAGATTCTACGCACAATTCCGATGAAGTAAAGGTGGTTTCCATAAATGTACAGGCATCAAGAAATAAAGGTGGGTATTCATATACTCCGCTGTCAGCACAATCCAAAGAAACCTTCTTTAAAATTTTATTTAAAATTGCCATTGCGGAAAAATAATATCCTTCCTTTCGGCTTTCCCAAATTTCAACAGCTTCCTTAAAAAGATGCCCTACCGCATTGGTATTTGAGGGAGTGAAATTTTCCATGGCACTCGTACAATCGGATTCAAAGTGAAAAACGTAAACCTCATTATATTCTCCGTAATCTGCGCTGTAAGAAAGACCTGCAGGCATATAGAATACATCACCTTCATTTGTTTCTGTCCTTTTGTCGCCTGCCGCAAACAATGCACTCCCCTTTTTGCGGTATACAAGGGCATGAACATTTCGTGCAGCTACTTCTACCCGGGATTTATCCCAAGCCATAAAACAGATATCTTTAATTTTAATACTTATGTTTTCGTTTAGTATAGACATTGATACTTCATCCTTTATACTTTTAAATTGACATTTATGGGGCTGCTTGAATGTGGAAATCGCTACCAATATGTCATTCTGAGCGAAGCGAAGAATGACACACATATACGAGTGCATCGTTTGTCAAACCGAGCGACAAACCCAAATTCATTAT
>CAYXPV010000158.1:0-5136 GCA_964467285.1 uncultured Oscillospiraceae bacterium | reverse complement strand
TAAAATATGTGGAATACTTGAACTAAAGGAAGGTACAAATGGGAGATAAGTTTATTTTTAAAACAGATATTGAAGAATTGTACCATGATAAAGGTGCACTTTGCCCTTACTGTGAACATTTAAACGAAAGAGATAATGCTGACTATATATTTTTCGTAGATGGCGAATGTATATACCAATGTGAACATTGTGGTAAAGAATTTAGATTAATAACTCAAGTTACTTACAACTATTCCACAAGTAAACTAGAAGAGGTTTAGTATGACAGATGTAAAAAAATTATTAGATATACCAGAAGATTGTGAATTAGCAGAGCTTAAAAAAACAATTGTAAACCTAGAAAAAACGCTAGAAGAAGCTAAATATAAACTAAATGAACTGGAGTCTAAACAACAAAATAGTAAAAATACAAGAGTGAAAGCTATTGAGTTAAAATATGTTAGAAATTGCGATTTTGTGGACGAAAATCACTATTTATACAAATATATAGACACAAAAAATAATTGGACTATAGGATATTATAGACCAGAAGTTTGTTACAACCGTATAGGCGAACGTATATCAAGAGAAGAACTTGAAGATATGTTAAGGAAAATAAGCAATTAGGAGTTTATATATGAACCAAAATAGATTTAGATTTAGATGTAGACATGAGGACAGGTGGTTTTACTTTGATTTTGAAACATATCTAACATACCAAAAACAAATAGAGGGCTTTCTAAACGACGGTAAACATTTCTTTCAATGTACTAATCAAAAAGATATAAATGGCGACTATATGTTTGAAGGAGATGTTATTAAATGTTCTAAACATAACTTTTGTGAACAAGACGAATTGTTTAAAATATATTGGGATAATGATTACTGTCAATTCCTCGCAAAAAGTTTAACGAGAGGGCACTGTATTGACCTACAAGACGTGTTTCTACCTGTGGTATATGGTGACATATTTAACACTACTCCAAAATATCGTGAATATACTTATTCTGATGAACATGGAAATCAATACACCTTTTCTATGTCTTTAGAAGCAGTTTTTGAACAAAATGAAGGTTTAACAAAACGTATATTAGAGTTGGAAACAATACTTGCACAAAAAGATTTTGAACTACAACAACTTAAAAAGTTGACAAATAAAAAAGATTAGTGTACAATATATATATTATAAGTTTAAAGAGGTGAACGTACAACTACAAAAATTGCGACCAATCAAGTTTCATTTTTGCGAGGTAGAAAATGTTTAATTCAAACGAAGCTATAAAACATATCAAAAATATACTAGATAACACTAGAGAAGCAGAAGTTATAAAAGATAGTGATGATATACTTTATGACATAGAAGATATAATCAACGAACGTACAATGAGGAGTACAAATGACAAGTAACGTTCACTACGTAGTTGTAAATATAAATAAAACATCAATTCTAAAGTGTCTAGAATGCGTTTTAAGGTCGATTAAATGTAAAATAAATAGTAAACTCTACTAAAGAATGTACTAATAACTATGCCAATGTTTTATGAACCACCTTACATACCACAACAAAATTGTATAATTGTGGATATAGACGATACAGTAGCAAGAACTACTTTGAACGTATCTCCACCAGATATGAGTTTACAACCCATAGGTACAAAGTTACGTAACATATGGGATAAATATCATAAGGATATAATGTATTACGATTTAGAGCATATTGAACCTTTAAATAGCGTTATAACTCTAATTGAAGCATATGTACATTTTATGTGTAATCCTAAAATAATATTTATGACAGGCAGGGAAGACAACGAAAATGGTTTAATTAGGCTTAATACTTACGGATTTATACGCAAAAATTTTGAACAATACAATAGACCTATATATCTCCACGAAACAATACTTATGCGACCAAAAGACGACTATAGACCAAATGACGTAGTTAAAGAAGAACTATTGACAAAATATGTTTTACCAGAGTATAATATACTTATGGCATTTGATGATAATGAAGCAAATGCCAAAATGTTTAAAAGCTACGGTATAACAACCATACAACCACATATTGTATGAAAAGAATATACAAGGTGGTGCAAATGTACGATAGTGATGAAGTTAAATTATGTATGTTTATAATTGGTGCCATAGTAATTGCTCTATTTGGTATAGTTATAGGTTTAACCATACATGAAAAAGATATTAGACAACAACTATGTATACAAGTATACCCAAATGATATAAATAATTATTTACAATGTCTTGAAAAACAAAGTTGTATAACTATAAAACAAATTAAAATAGAAAAGAGGTATAAGTGAAAAAATTTGTATTAATTGTACAATATGGTACAGGTAGTATGTGTATGTTAACAGATACACCGGATATTTTAGAAGCAACCAAACAATTTAAAGAGAACTATATGAAATGTGTATATGGCGACTGTAAAGGTAGTATGCAACCAGACATTTTAAAAGCTGAAATACTACCATTAGTGTATAGTGGCTGTGATGTAGGTAAAAATGAATGTTTGAACTGTTTGAAGTGTAAGAGGTAGTATAAATGTTCTTTAGTAGAAAAAATAAGAAAAATGAAGTCTTAAAAGATAAAATAAACCAATTTATTAACACTTTTGAGGATAAATTAGATACAAATGTGGATTTAGTTAACCAAAAAGCTAAAGAAAACGTGTTAAATGACCGTAAAATATACAACTATTTGGTAGAATTGGCTGGCAAAAACCAAGTAAGATATATTTTACCAAATGATTTTAACAAAATACAAAGTATATTTATAGATTTACGCTTGAATAAAATTGAACAAGCTAAAAGAAAAATGGAATATATAGACACTTATATAAACTTTTACAACATAGATTTTGATACTTTTTATAATGGTTTATCTTTTAAATATAAAGATAAACTTATAAGACACTATAAAAATATAAGAGATAATGCTTGTCCAAATATAACTGGCACAAATTTAATACCTAATGGTTTATCTTCAAATGGTTGTAATATGTATACTTATATAGACTCTTTTGGAAATATAATAGAACGAAGATTTATATAAAGAAATTAAAAGAAAATATGAATAAGCACACATTTATTCCAAATTGATTATAATTATTTTTTTATACATACCACACATTGAGTATTTGACCATATTAACAACTACGTAGTTAACAACTACGTATATTATGTGTTGCTTGTTTTTTTTTGAAACATGCTAAAATAGGTATAAACAAGAGGTTTAAAAAAAGTTAAAAAGGGGAAAGTATGTATCTAGGATGGTGTAAAAATAATACACCATTTAGTCATAAATATAAAACCATGGTATATTAACAACTACGTATATTAACAACTACGTGTAACTATGTATATCAACGACTACGTAGTTGACAACTACGTATAATTAGGGTGTATCAATTATGTACACCCTTTTTTATACATGGTATACAATACATGGTACACCATACTGTTATGCCCCCAGATTTGTATTAACTATAACAAATGTTAACTTTTTTATGCCCCCAGAAATGTGTGTAGTTTTGTGAAGTATATTAACAACTACGTGTAACTATGTATATCAACGACTACGTAGTTGACAACTACGTATATATTGGTGTAAATTTTACACTTTATTTATTTACAAATTTTAGAGTTTTAAAGACAGGGGGTGTAATCAATTGTATGTATATTAGGACGGTGCATTTATTCTGTGTTTTATTATTAAAGTGTATATTTGTTCTGTGTGTTTCGTAGATTTATAGGATTTGACGAACTGTATGTATATTTAGGATGGTGTATTTGTTCTGTGTGTAAGGTACATCCTATCCCCAGTGTACATCCTACACTTAAAACGCTAGGGGGTATATACCCAAAAAATAGAAGTATATACATGTTACATACTTCCAACAGTGTACATTCTACACTTTATACCATCCGATGTTTACCAAATGTTATATATAAAATCTGAAAAGCCTTATACTGCAAGGGTTTACACTGCATGGGTTTATTAGTGTTTGATGTACACTTGTTCTGGCGTGTAGTGCTTAGGGTGTATGGATGTGGATGGATGGAGTTACTTATCCATCAACATATAACAATTATATACAAACTAAATTTGCACTTACTAGGATGCGTTCTAAACCCTGCTAAAATAAAAACTAATAGTAAACCATTAAAATTACACTAACCCTTATTAATTGCCCTTGTGCAAGCTCTAATATGCTATGAATTTATATATATCAAAAAATATATAGTATTGAGTTTTATATAGTATTTTAGCCGACTCAATAAACTTATCATTATTATAAAATAAAGTTATATCTATTTTATTTTCTTTGTAAACTTTGCAATTTTTCAAATTTTTCATGCTTTGCTCCTATCTTTTTTAATTCTAATATATTTTATTTGTTTGATTCTCTTATTGCTATGTATAGTAAATCTTCCAAGTATTCAATGTAGGCATCTTTTTTATCTTTTTGCATGTATTTGCCCATGTAGTATGTTTTTGAGTTTGCAAGGGCGTTTTTTCTAACTACATCAAAGTTTTTTTTCAATTTTTCCAAACTTGTAAACATGTTTTCGCTCCTATCTTTTTTAATCATCTAACATGTATATAGTACCATGATAAAGAAAACTATAACATCATACATTTACATTATTTTACAATTCTTAATAATTTATCATTTATCTACATTGCACATGCTCTAATATAACCATTTTATGAGCATGCCCGCATGGGATGTTCAACTCATGCTTTATGGTGTAACATATCATTAAAATGAATAACAATAACAAAATTAAACTTCTCATGGTTTGTTCCTATCTTTTTTTAATTCTAATAGATTTTAAATTTTATCTAGTTTAATTAAATTATATTATCCATTTTTATACTTGTTTTGCTCAAGTCTTAATTAAACTTGATAACCAATTTTACAACACAAAAAAACAAAAGTCAAGTAATTTTTTAAAATATTTTGTTAAGTTTTGTAAAATAATATAAATGTATGATATTTTTTGAAATTTTATGGTATATAATAAAATAGCATGGCATGTCCATGCTTATACCATCATGCATGAGTACATCATGCATGTATATAATCTAATATATCCATGCGTATATACTGCAATATGCATTGCGATATATACAAAA
>CAYXPV010000157.1:3852-5138 GCA_964467285.1 uncultured Oscillospiraceae bacterium | reverse complement strand
GAGAAAAATTATGTTTGAAAAATGTATTAAATGTAACAGAATGGGCGAGAGCTGCGTTCCTAACCTTATGCTCCTGCCGTTCCCTGATCTTATGCAATGGTGTGCCAAAAGACAGAAGCATCTAGCATGGACAAATCAAACGCTTGCCGACCGCAGCAAAGTACCTGTTGGTACTATTAACCGCATTAAAGCAGGAGAGGACGATTGCAAGTATTCTACGATACGCAATATCCTTATTACCCTGATTGGTGGAACAACGGACGAATTTGCTTGTACCGAACAGGTGGAGAAAGAATTGCAACAACTTGAACAGTTTGAGCGGCAAGCCGCAAAGTTGACGGATGTGGAAGCGAAATATGAAGTATTAAAAGACCGTATGAACAATGTTGACGAACTGCACCGACGGGATATCCGCGTAATCAAAGAGGAATACCAGGAGCAGATTGCTTTTCTAAAGGACGAACTCAAAGCGTGGAGATCGTGGTATCAAAACAAGTAGCGTATACGAACGGATGTTCTGATAAGATTGTATTCCGTTTTATGTCCAATAAAACGGACATTAAAGGAGGTGTTGCTTGAAACGGGATCACAGCAAAGCACCAAAGAAAACACAAAGGAAGTGGGACGAATGGGGAACAGTATTGAAAAAGAATTATCGTGTCGGAATGTTTTAAGCGTAGAACTTGTGGCGGCCTATGTACGCGTATCGACGCAGGAGCAAAAACTTCATGGACTGTCACTGGATGCGCAGAAAATGAAGCTGACTGAGTATGCCGAAAAGAACAAAATGAGAATCGTGGAGTGGTATGTTGACGAAGGTGTATCCGGGAGAAAACTAATTAGAAACCGCCCAGAACTACAACGGATGATCCAGGATGCGGAAAAAAAGAAGTTTGAAAGAATCATATTCATCAAACTAGACCGCTTCTTCCGTTCCGTCGCCGAATACCACGAATGTATGAAAAGAATTTCCCCTGTAGTATGGACAACTACAGAGGAAGAATACGATTTAACCACCGCAAATGGGCGTATGTTGGTTAATATGAAATTGACCATTGCAGAAATGGAAGCTGACCAAACAGGCGAACGGATTAACATTGTAAATGAATACAAGGTGTCAACCGGGCAACCACTGACAAGAAGCCTGCCGTTTTGTTACAGAATATCGGATGATCCCAAAGGGAAAAAGCGGGTGATAAAAGACCCGGAAACATCGTACATCATGGAAGATATACTTGAACACTTCCAGATGCACCAATCTATTCACAAAACAGTTCTGTATATCA
>CAYXPV010000157.1:0-3842 GCA_964467285.1 uncultured Oscillospiraceae bacterium | reverse complement strand
CAAGCTGAAAATCATGTACAAGACAATTTCCAATGTACTGCAAAACCCTATGCTTTGCGGCGAATATCGAGGAAATCCGCACTATATCGAAGAACCATACATTGACCGTGACACTTTTGACCGCATCCAAAAGATGATAAAGCGGAACGACAAAGCCAACACTCGGAACAGGGAATATATTTTCGGCGGTTTGGTTCGGTGTCCAGAATGCGAAACAATCCTGCGTGGCACAACAAATCACAACAGACGGGGCGAAAAAGTCTATATTTACAAATTGTACCGTTGCTCCAGATGGGCAATCAGCCGTTCTTGCACATATAATAAGTGTGTCAACGAAAACACGCTCCAGAAACTAATGCTGGCCAATATTGAAAAGTATCTAGCAGATGCCAAAATAAAAGCAGCAGAAATTAAGGACAGCGATGCTTTCAAAATTCCACAGAGCAACATTGATGATATTAACGGCAGGATTGACCGCTTGAATTATTCATGGCAGACAGGCAAGATTAGAAAAGTAGAGCAGTACGAAAAAGACTATGAAGCGCTAATGGAAGAACTCAGAAAGGCAGAAGCGGAACAAGGCGAAGTCATTATTAAGGATTTTAGCAAGATCGAATCCATCCTTCGTGCCGGATGGAAGGAAATCTATAATGCTCTTGACGATGGACACAGACGGGCATTCTGGCGCTCTTTCGTGGATAGTATCGAAGTAGATTGGATGGACAAAGAAAAGGAAATAAAAAGGGTCAACTTTTTTTAACCCTGTTGTTGTACTAACTCACCTCTACCATTCGGCAAGGTAATGTTAGTACAACAACAAACGAAAGGTGGTGAATCGCATTAACACACTGAACGAACTGTTCCTAAAGGGCAGAATCACCAAAGAAGAATACACGAAAATCGAGAGCGTTCTTAAAGAAATCAACTAAAGGCAAAGGGTGGGGAATAATCCCCACCCTTTTAATTTACTTGGATGCTTTCTTTTCTGACTGTGTGCCGAAGTAGAAAGAGACTACCATAGAAATGATAATCATAGCGTTATCTGCTGTGATATCACCACGCAGGGATAGCACCGCAAAGATAGCAATTACTACCATAGTTACGATAGTTTTTACTTTGATAAGAGCCGCAATGTTTTTCAAAATTTCCATAGTGATTCCTCCTTAACCGCCTAGGGCGGCAATTTTCTTGTCGATATACAGTTTCGTGTCAGCCACATACTCGGCACTCATATAAGCGCCGCTATCGTTAAGGATCGTAGTGGTAGGCTTATTAGAGTGGAGAGCTACATAGGCTGCGAGTTCGGTTTCGGAGAGGGCAGTTTCGATGGGGGTGGCTATGGGGTAGCAAATCACGGTCTCGTTCTCCGCAAAATAGGCGCTCAGTTCATCCACACTGGTGACACCCTCAATGCAAACATAAACGCTCCCGCTGTTGCCGCCCAAACCGATGCTACTTTTCTCAGTCGTGGAGATGTTGTTCGGTGTCGAAATAGGTAGCCTAGTGCAGTACATATTTGCCACATCAAAGTAACTTATGTACGGGTGCTTATTCACCAGAGGAGCATAAAAAGATGCCTCATTTGTCCAGCCCTCTTGGTGTAACCATTTCGTGACAGTTGCCAAGTCCACAACGGCCACCCTCTGTACATACACCCCACGCTCAAAATCAATCTCGTCGCAAATCCACTCCTGACCGTCGCTATCGGTGTAGTTACCGCCGGAGGCAACGGGGATGCCGGGGAGGGTGTGGGTGAGAGCTATGCTCTGAGTCGTTTTGTAATGCTCATAGTTCGTGGCTGTGTCGCCAGCCTCTACCTGTAGCAAAATCACCGCATTAGAATAAGTGGAACCCTCATTAAAAACCACGGTGGCGTATGCGGTTGTACTTTCCGTGACCTCAAAGGTTTTCGGCTCATTGGTCATTACATAGTTTACAATCACACCGTTCTCTCCGGTAAGGAAAACTCTGTCGTGGTTGGAGTTTACGATATTTAGTCCTTGTACAGATGCAGTATATTTCCCTGGGGCCAGCACAACGCCCTTTGCGATTACTCTTGACATTTCCAACGTAGCTGTGCCGTCTAGCATAACAGTTCCATGCTCTGTTGGGCTGGAGGTAATGCCTTGCGCTGAGATTGTTTCGTTTGCTTGCGTGGCTAGGTTCTTACCACACACCGTCACCATCGGCTCCACAACGCTCACAATCTCCACAGGAGCATCCGGGGTAGGCGTACCATCCTGGGTACTCTTGCCGAACACACGGAGGTTCTGGAGGTAGTTATTGGAGGCATCCTCCACTACGATGGTTTCACCGCTGACTTCGCAGACAATCGCACCAGCCGTGTTCCGCACCAGGCTTCCTACGGTGTCACTGAGAGCCGTGTAATCGTCGGGAATTTCGGCCAATACAGTTTCCTTCTTCGCTTCTATCTCGGCTTTAGCGGCTGCCGTGGCTTCGTCAGCGGCAGTATTCACCTCTGCGACCTGTGCAACACCAGCAGACTCCACGGCATCGATCTGGGCGTTCACCATACTTACGAGCTGAGCAATCACATCACTGGTAGCTTCTTCAACGCCGGTGGTATCGGGTTCCAGACCTTCCAGTACAGTGCCGTAAGCCAGTGTGGTATGCCACTCAGGCATCCCATCGATGCTTGCACAGACGAGGAACTGCGTTCTGCCCTTATAACGGACAGCTTTCTCGGAAATCTCCCAGGAGAACGCCACATTCTCACCGACCACAGTTACATCGGTTACGATATAGGCATCCACTTCGTTGTTTGCATTTTTATAGTTCACTCGAACCACACAAGCGGACAAATCAATATCGTTACCCACGAATCTGGGACACTGGAAAAACTTTCGTTCTGCTGCATTATCGAACTCCACACCGAACACGGACTCAGATTCCGGGACTGTGATTTTACGAGTGTTAGGATCGATAGTCAGCACATCGTTTATGATATCTGTGGTAGATTCCTCCGGCATAGCCGCAAAAATTTCGTCAATCGTTGCCATAATTACGCTCCTCCTTGCTGGAATGTAATCCTATTCGTAGGAATCTCAATTTCGCCGCAGCGACCGATAACGCGAACGGATACCGTGTCGCCGACTAGTGCCTCTGCCGGGATTTCACACACACCGTTGAGGATAGGGGCGGGGTAGTCCTTCCCTCGGCAAGAGAATACGGCTACCCGCTTAAAACCCTTCCAGTCGGCAGGAAAACGGAATCTCGCAAAGAGATATCCGTGGCTCTTGGGAGCAATGCCAGTAAAATCACAGGCAGAATCCTTAGTGATCCGTTGCCCGGATACGATGAAATCTAGTATTCTCACTGTTTTATCTCCTTATTGCACAACCGTCCATTCTTGCATCTCCTCGTAGATATGCTCTACGAATGAGTTGCCGCCCAACGCCTTGTATGCCTTGTAGCAGTAGCAAAGATTCTCATACTCATACTGTCGCATCTGCCGTTCTGGTAGGTGGCGATAGTATGTCCGCACAATCTCCGATCTGAGGAGGCACTGTTGACCCTCCCTGGCATCTTTGTCCACAAATAGGCGTTTGCGGATGGGTCGCACAATCAACGCCACAAGAGCCACCACGCAGGTAATATCACTGGCTATATTTGCCAAGGAAGTCAACCAGTTCATCAGTGTGTCCTCCTTACTTCATGCCCAGCAGTTTACGCCAGGTCGTTTTCTTTGCGGTAATCACGCCATCCTTTGTGCATCCGTTATCTGCCTGGAACGCCTTTACCGCGGCGGTAAATTTCTTCCCGGCGATGCCGTCTGCTTCACCTACAGCAGTATACCCCAAAGCCGCCAGCCGCTTCTGCAC
>CAYXPV010000156.1:0-5141 GCA_964467285.1 uncultured Oscillospiraceae bacterium | reverse complement strand
GAAACACTAATGCCAGAGATGTAAACATTACCTTCTTATTCATAAGAAACCCTCCAACCGTGCTTATCGTCTATAATAATACAAAATATACCATTATTATAATATTATGTCATTTATAGGGTAAAAAGTCAATGTTCAAAAAAATTATGTTAACAAACTGAAATACTCCTTTACAATTTATTAATCATTAAATCCAAAAAATATATGGAAAATAGTATTAATATATGATATAATTAGTGTGAATATGTATATTCGGTCAAATATTAAGTGTGTAATTATAATAAGGAGAGCATTATGGCTTTAGCTAAAGTTAACTCCTGCGGTCTTTCGGGTATAGACGGATATCTCATAGACGTTGAAGCAGACCTTGTTGCAGGCTTGCCCGGCATGGATATTGTCGGACTCGCAGATACGGCCGTAAAGGAATCTAAGGAACGTATAAAATCAGCAATAAAAAACAGCGGATTGAGCCTTCCTCAAAAGAAAATAATTATTAATTTAGCTCCTGCAAACACAAAAAAGTCCGGCATTTCCCTTGATTTGCCAATCTGCGTTGCAGTACTTGCAGCATCAGGACAAATATCGGAAGAGGTAGCCAAAGGATACATTATAGTAGGGGAACTTGCCCTGGACGGTAGCCTCCGCAATGCAGAAGGAGTGCTTCCTGCAACCATTGCAGCAAAAGAAATGGGCTTCACCAAGATTATGGTACCCCTGGCAAATGCCAAAGAAGCCGCTGTTGTCGAAGGAGTAGAGGTTTACGGTGCTTCTTGCCTCAATGATGTGGTAAACCATTTCCGAGGAAATTTACTTATAGAAAAAGCTATATTCAATCCGGAATACCTTTTTGATGATAGCTACCTTGCGGATGTTGACTTCTGTGATGTAAAAGGACAAGAGGGTGCCAAAAGAGCGCTGGAGGTAGCCGCAGCCGGCGGACACAACCTCATAATGATAGGTTCTCCCGGTTCCGGTAAGACTATGCTTGCCAAAAGGTTACCGTCAATCTTACCGGTAATGTCATTTGACGAAGCTCTCGAAGTAACAAAAATATACTCTGTAGCAGGAAAACTCCCTCGGGATTTACCGTTAATTACCAAAAGGCCGTTTCGTAGTCCTCATCACACAGTTTCCGGTGTAGCACTTACCGGCGGAGGTTCTGTGCCGAAGCCGGGTGAAATAAGCCTTGCACACAGAGGTGTGCTGTTTCTCGATGAATTTCCGGAATTTAAGAAAGACGCCATCGAGGCTATGCGCCAACCCATTGAGGACGGTAGCTTTACGGTATCCCGCGTTGCAGGCAGTTCTTCTTTCCCAAGTTCTGTAATGCTCATAGCAAGTATGAATCCATGCAAATGCGGTTATTTTGGCGATTCAACCAGAGAATGTACCTGTACCCCGGGTCAGATACAATCCTACCTCGGTAAGATATCGGGACCTATGCTTGACAGATTCGATATACACATAGAAGTCCCTGCCATAAAGTATGACGAGCTTTCCGATTACAAAAAAGGTGAATCCTCTGCGGACATTCGCACAAGGGTAAATAACGCCAGAAAACTTCAGATAAACCGTTATAAGGAAGCCGGCATTTTCTGTAATGCACAGCTCACTCCCGGGCTTGTGGAAGAATTTTGCAAGCTCACCGACGACAGTAAAGCATTGCTGAAAGCAGCATTTGAAAATCTGGGCCTTAGCGCCAGAGCTCATAACCGGATATTAAAGGTGGCACGCACCATCGCTGACTTATCCGGAAGCGAAAACATACTTGCTTCTCACATTGCAGAGGCAATTCAATACCGAAGTCTTGACAAAAAATTTTGGTTTAACTAAAAGGAGATTTTTATATGAAAGGTTTTTTAAAATTCTTGTTTGCCCTTCTTTTACCGACACTGTGTACCTGGTATGCTTCCACATTTGATATGCCCGTTGTCACCTGGGCGGTACTTATAATTACTCTGCTGTTGGTGATTTTTGTATTTCGTTCCAATTTACTTATGTTCGCAGGAATTAATATCTATCGTTCAAACCCTTCCCGCGGAATTAAAATTATGCGTTCTGCTTACAAAACCCGCAGACTAAGTCCTTCACACCAACTGATATTCGCTTACCTTGTACTCAGAAACGGAGAACTTGACGAAGCTGAAACAGTTATGACCAAAGCTACCATTATGGGTAAGCACGCTTTAAAGCCCGAGGAGTTTCAGGCTGTTAAATTAAACAGAGCTTTAATCACATGGAAAAGAGGCGACCTGAGTCAGGCAATAGTTCAGTTGGAAGAACTTTACGCAGAAGGATACGCCACGGCAGGTCTTTACGGTTCGTTAGGCAGCTTTTACATTCTTAACAAAGAATATGACAAAGCCCTTGAACTTTCTAAGGAAGGTATCAAAAAGCTTCCTTCCGACCTTGTAATTCTCGACAACATAGGTCAGGCATACATTGGCCTTGGTATGCTTGATGATGCTTTAAAGGTTTATGAAAATCTTATTCCGCGCAAACCCGGTTTTCTCGAAGCATATTATAATTACGCTACTATTCTTGAAAAGCGTGACAGACTGACCAAAGCCAAACACAACTACGAAACCGCCCTCACTCTGGACGAAAAATTCCTTTCCACAGTTACTCATGACGAAGTATGCGAAGCTTTGGAACGTATAGGCAACCTCTCTATAGAAAATGTCAAAATAGAGGATATTGTGTATGAAGGCACAACCGCCCCTGTGGAATACGATTCTTCCAAAGAACTTTCATCTATTGATGATGTGGAAGTCGATGTAACCATTTCCCCCAAGGAAGAGTCCCATAACGAATTAACCGAAGAAGAATCCCCCATACAGGAAAACAATTAACCGAAAGGGAGCTAACCATATGAAAATATTATATATGGATTGTTTTCTCGGATTCAGCGCTCAGATGCTTTTGAGTGCTTTGGTTGATGCAGGTTTAAATCCGGACACCTTGTGCTTGCGCCTTAAAAAGGAGAATATAGACCTTGCCGCCGTGGTACACAATACCGAAAGAGCTTCAATTGCCTGCAAGAAGGTTACTCTGCTGTCGAAGGACCCGGATTCTGAAATATGTAACAGCATTGCAACAGATGTACTGAGTCGGTGTGATTGCTCCGAAGAAACCACCCCTGCATATATTGCCGCCGTTATTGCGGCAATAAAGGAACTCGAAATAGAATATATCATAACTTCCGATGTAAGTCTTGGTGAAAATGTCGATGGAAAAGTTATTGAACTTTTAAACAATGCCGGCATTGAACTATTACCCTCCGATGAGAGCTGTGACAACATGGAATCCGCAGATGCGGCATTTCTTGCATTTGTTGCCAACGAATGTGGCCCCAGACCGGATATGAATATAACCGCAGTTGGCTACGGTGCCGGAGGAAGCGACACCCAAAAGGCAAATATAGTAAGCGCCGTAATCGGAGAGTTTAACAGCGATATTTTCTTTGAAGCAAAAGATTATGAAGAAATAATAGCGTCATTATAGGAGCACAAAATGAAGAGCATAACCGTAAATGAAAACGATGCCGGTCAAAGACTTGACAAATTTTTGGGAAAATACTTCAAAACCATGCCCAAGAGCCTTATATACAAAGGAATACGCAAAAAAAGAATAAAAATAAACGGCAAGAAAGGCGATATCAATACCATTCTTAACGTAGGAGATAAAATAGACCTTTATATCAACGATGAGTTTTTTGAAGTACCGGATGAGAAAACTTCTTTCCTTAAAATTTCCGAACCGGATATTCATATAGTTTATGAGGATGAAAACATTATTCTGATGGACAAAAAACCGGGAATTATAGTTCACGATGACGAAGATGAAAAGATTAACACTCTTTTAAATCATATGAAGGCATATCTCCATAAAAAAGGTGAATACAACCCCGACAAAGAAAATTCTTTCGTCCCTTCGTTGTGCAACAGGATAGACAGAAATACCGGAGGTATAGTAATCGGTGCAAAAAACGCAATGGCACTTAAAATACTCAATGAAAAAATAAAGACAAGAGAACTAAAAAAATATTACTTATGCCTTGTACAGGGTAAGCTTAAAGTAAAAGAAGATACCCTTAAGGCATATCTTGTAAAAAATACCGAGCAAAACCGTGTATACATACACCAAAACCCCGTACCCGACGGCAAAAGTATACTTACAAAGTACAAGGTGCTTAAGGAAAACAAGCTTACAAGCCTTGTGGAGGTGGATTTACTCACAGGAAGAACTCACCAAATAAGAGCACACTTTGCTTCCATTGGTCACCCTCTTGCCGGCGACGGTAAATACGGTACCAATGAGTTCAACGATAAAATAGGAATGAAAACTCAGGCACTCTATTCCTATAAACTCGTATTTGAATTTAATGATGAAAACCAATTGAGCTACTTAAACGGTAAAGAATTTATAGTAAAAGAAGTACCCTTTGAAAATCTAAATATATAAAACTTGCCTGCCGAATATACGGCAGGCTTGATTATTCCCACGAATGGTAGTACAATTAATAAAGTTACGAAAGGGAAAATAAAATGGAAAATATCTGGATTTTATTTATATTTATTTACGCATTCCTAAAAGGCTCCCGTGAGGGTATGAAAAAGGCTGCTCTCAAAAAAAGCAGTTCCAATGAGATTCTTTTTTTCTATACACTTGTAGGCTTTGTAATCACTGCACCCTTTTCATGGAAGGCTGCAATTAACACGGAACCCATATACATATTCTACAGTTTTGTAAAGGCGGCTGTGGTGTGTGCAGCATGGATTTTTGCATTTCTTGCCATTAAAAAAATGTCCGTAAGCCTGTACGGCATAATGGACCTGTCGAGGATGGTGTTTTCCACCATGCTTGGAGTTTTTGTACTTGGCGAAAGCTTTACAATTCCGAAAGCTGTCGGCGTCGCTCTTGTCATTACAGGGCTTTTGCTTGTCAATTTGAAGAAAGATACCTCATCAAACGGTATAACATTTTCTGTATTAATTGCCGCCCTTTTAAATTGCTTCTTGAACGCAATATCCGGAACTATGGATAAAGTGCTTATGAAAAGTATGGAATCCTCTCAGCTTCAGTTCTGGTTTATGCTGTTTATGACGGTGATATACGGTGCGGTGTTGCTTTGCCGCCGC
>CAYXPV010000155.1:0-5182 GCA_964467285.1 uncultured Oscillospiraceae bacterium | reverse complement strand
CCAAATTCATTATACCATCTTACTTATAAAAAATCCACCTTTTGTTACATTTTATATGTTGAATATTTTTAGATAAGTGCTAAAATATGGGTATAAATTTAAATTCGGAGGTTGTATTATGAACCGTTACTTTTTAAACACCTTAACAAATGCTGTATTCCCGAAAAAAAGCAACAACCCGTTTATACAGGAACTCTTTAACCGCTTTACTTTGGGGAAGAAATTAAATATTGATTTTTCATCTGCCGATAACCTTATCCTCATTGAAAACGGCAAACCCCTCCTTGAAGAAGGCAAAGAATTTACCATAAATGTTACCGAGGAAGGCATTGCAATCAAGGCTACAGGCTACCCTGCCTTAATGAACGGATATGCAACATTACTTGAACTTATGGAAACCGACAAGAAAAAAAGCACATCCATAGCTTTGGGTACATATTCCGACAAAGGCACAATCGGCATGCGCTCGGCACATCTTTGCATATTCCCCGAAACAAAACCGGAGTTTTTAAGAAAATGTATCCGCAGCTGCTGTATGGCAAAATACACCCATATTGTGCTGGAATTCTGGGGTATGATTAAATACGATTGCCTCAAAGAGCTTTCCTGGTCCTTCGCACTTGAAAAGTCAGCCGTAAAAGAATTGGTAAAAGAAGCCAATGCCATGGGTGTGGAAATAATACCCATGTTTAACCACTTAGGCCACGCATCGGGATGTCGTATGATACACGGCAAGCACACCGTTCTCGACCAAAACCCCGATTTGGAATATATGTTCAAAAACTACGGTTGGGAATGGAACTACTCCGACAAAGAGGTTTATGACCTTCTTGCAAAAGTCAGAGATGAACTTATAGAAGTCTGCGGTGAAGGCTCATACTTCCACATAGGCTGTGACGAAGCCTACGCCGCTTGTCTTGATGAGGAAAGTGTAGAGGAAATGACAGGCTACATAAATCGCCTTTCCGCCGAACTTAAAGCCAAAGGCAGACGGGCAATAATGTGGGGTGATATGCTCCTTTGTGTGGACGACATTTCCAAAATGGAAGGTACCTACTATGCCAATTCCAAAAGAGAAGTTTCCGACTATCTTCTAAACAATCTTTCCAAAGATATCATAATAGCCGACTGGCAATATGAAGCTTATGACGATGTATGGAAAACAACCGAACTTTTGAAAAATTACGATTTCGACCTTCTCTGTTGCCCATGGGACAGCGAGGAAAATATTGTATCTGCCGTTAAAACTGCAGATTCTCTCGGCACCATGGGAATAATGGAAACCACTTGGCACACTCTTATCCGGGTATTCCCACTTATGGTCTTTGCCGGCTATTACGCCTATTCCTACAAAAACAAAGATAGCGTACATCCCTTATACAAGGGCGACCTTGCAAAAGATTCCTTCCGCTGTCACAGCGCACATATTGTAAGAAAAGTTTCACCCTCGGGCGGTGAATATATAAATGGCGGTTGGGCAGAGCTTTCCGTAGGTGCAGGATTATGATTACATGGTTTTTTGCGCTTTTTTCCGGTTTTTGTTCTTCAATGCAATCTACATTTACAAAGCTCGGCTCAACCTCTTCCGGCAAAAATGGTGCTATGGCTTTCAATGCCTTTAAGGTTGGCTTCGGGGTGCTGCTCTTTGGGGTGCTTTCAGCAGGGCAAGTAAACATTCACTTCCCCACAGCAATATATGCCCTCGTTTACGGTACATCACTTTCGCTGAGCACCTTTTGCGGATACCTTGCACTTATGAAAGGTTCTATGGCACTTACTTCACTTATAGTTTCTTATTCGGTAGTGATACCCTGTATTTTTGGTTTTGTGTATGGGGGTGAAGTTCCCACACTACTGAAAATCTCAGGACTTTGTCTGCTTATGTTGTCTATGTATATGCTCCGCAAAAAGAGTCCCGGTACAGAATTCAAAAAAGGGTGGCTTTTGTGTGTTTCGGTGACTTTCATCTGCAACGGTATCTGCTCGGTGGTACAAAAGCTTCATCAGACAAACTACCCCGGTGAATACCTGACCGAATTTACTCTGTTTTCCTTTGCTCTGATTTTTGCAGTATTTGTAATAGCAGCTTTTGTGAAAAGAGAAAAACCCTCCCCTTCCTCTGTAAAGTTTGCCCTTCCGGCAGGCGTGGCTATGGGGCTTATGAATTATCTTACGCTGGCACTTTCCTCAAAGCTTGATGCTTCGGTGCTGTTCCCTGCTGTTACCGTGTTTACGGCGGTGTTTAATTATGTGGTTTCCAAAATCTTGTTTAAAGAAAAATTCAGCAAAATGCAAATTACGGGAATTGCTCTCGGAATATTATCGGTTATATTTATTAAATAGGTCACTTCGGTGACCTTTTCGTTTTTTGTAAAACTTCTACAATAATTTCCTTCATACAAACGCAAAAAATGTGTCGTTAATTCTTGAATTTACAGTATTGATGTGATATAATATTATAATCTAGTCATAGTGGGGTGATGTTTCTTGACAGGTGAAGGAATTGTTATTAAAACAAAGGGTAACACCGCTACAGTTAAGATTAAGAGGTCATCTGCCTGTGGTCACGACTGCGGCGAATGCAACCTTTGCAAAAATCCTGACATCGAAGTTGAAATATTAAATCCCATAGGCGCTGTGGTTGGCGACAGAGTGAAGATAGGCACAGATACTGCCAAGGTGCTTAAGAGTGCCTTCCTTCTTTATATGCTACCCGTAATTGGCGCATTGGCGATATACATTGTGCTCAGTTCATTTAATATTGCCACAGGCTACTGCATTGGCGCAGAGGTTTTGTGGATTGCGGTTTGGTATGTGTTTATATGCCACTACAGCAAGCATAACATTGCAATGAGCCGTGCGCTGGAAATACTTAAGTGAGGTGACCTTATGAAGCGAATCAACATCATCACAGGACACTACGGCAGCGGTAAGACAGAAATCGCCATCAATATGGCACTTAAGCTTAAAGAAAAACACCCAAATGTTGTAATATGCGACATGGATATAGTTAACCCCTATTTCCGTACCAACGATGCAAGAGAAATGCTGGAGGAAAAGGGCATACGAGTTATATCTCCCGACTATGCCTCCACCAACATAGATATACCCGTACTTCCCGGAGATATACTTTCGGTTTTTACCGACAAGGACTGCTATGCGGTATTGGACCTTGGCGGTGACGACGACGGGGCGGTAGCGTTGGGACAGTTTTTCCGTTATCTTAAGGACGAGGACTACGAGATGTATTTCGTATTAAACGCCTTAAGGCCCGACACAAGTAACATTGAGGATATAAAAATCCTTGCCGCAAATATAGAATATATGAGCCGTGCAAAAATAACCGGACTTATAAATAACACCAATCTTTCCTATTTGAGTGAACCCGGTCAGCTTACGGAAAGTCTGGATTTTGCCGAAGAAGCGGCAAAAGCTCTGGGTGTTGAAGTAAAGCACATTACCGGCACCAAGGAAATGATTTCGGCGCTAGGCGACAACCCCAAGGCAATGGAAATAGAATTATTTATGAAATTACCATTTGACGCTATGGCGTAAAATGATATGTATAATTGATATTTTAATAAAGGAGGATTCATTATGGCTAAAGTTACTTTCAGAGAAGACAGATGCAAAGGCTGTACACTTTGTACAACAGTATGTCCCAAGAAGATAGTCGTAATGGCTACAGACAGAATCAACGCAAAGGGCTTCCACCCTGCAACAGTTATTGAGACAGACAAGTGTATCGGTTGTGCATTTTGTGCAACTATTTGCCCCGACTGCGTAATCGAGGTAGAAAGATAAGGAGGTAGAAAAATATGGCAAACAAAGTTTTGATGAAGGGTAACGAAGCTTTGGCTGAGGCTGCAATTCGTGCCGGCTGCAGACACTTCTTCGGTTATCCCATAACACCTCAGACAGAGGTTTCTGCCTATATGGCAAAGAAAATGCCCAAAATCGGCGGCGTGTTCCTTCAGGCTGAATCTGAAGTAGCCGCTATCAATATGGTTTACGGTGCAGGCGGTGCAGGTGCAAGAGTTATGACAAGCTCCTCCAGCCCCGGAATCAGTTTAAAGCAGGAAGGTATCTCCTACATTGCAGGTGCCGACGTTCCCTGTGTTATTGTAAACATCGTTCGTGGCGGCCCCGGTCTCGGCGGTATTCAGCCTGCACAGTCCGACTACTATCAGGCAGTTAAGGGCGGCGGACACGGTGACTATCATCTGGTTGTACTTGCTCCCAGCTCCATTCAGGAAATGGTTGACCTTACAAGCGATGCCTTTGACATAGGCGACAAGTACAGATGCCCCGTTATGATTATGGGTGACGGTATGCTCGGTCAGATGATGGAGCCTGTTGAATTCAAAGATACCGAAGTGGATGAGCTTCCCGAAAAGGAATGGGCTACCACAGGTACAGATATGAAGAGAAAGAAGAACATCATCAACTCCCTCTTCATTGAGCCCAAGGATCTTGAAGACCTGGTACTTGCAAGACAGAAGAAGTACGACGAAATCGAAAAGAACGAAGTACGCTACGAAGCAGAGGGCATCGAAGATGCAGATATCGTACTCGTGGCATACGGCACAACCGCAAGAATTGCAAAGACTGCTATGGCAAAGGCTAAGGCAAAGGGATTAAAGGTTGGTATCATAAGACCTATTACACTCTGGCCCTTCCCCTACGAAGCATTTGAAAAGGCTCTCGAAGGCGGCAAGAAGAAAACCTTCCTTGCTGTAGAAATGAGTATGGGACAGATGGTAGACGATGTTAAGATTGCTGTTAACGGCAGAGCAGACGTTGAGTTCTTCGGAAGAACCGGCGGTATCGTTCCTACTCCCAACGAAATACTTAACAAGATTGAAGAAATTGCCGGAGGTGACAAATAATGGAAAAAGTATTTTCAAGACCCCATGCACTTACAGATGTGCCTCTCCATTACTGCCCCGGATGTCCTCACGGTATAGTACACCGTCTGGTTGCAGAGGTTATAGACGAACTCGGAATTGAAGGCTCCACAATTGGTGTAGCTCCCGTTGGTTGCTCTGTATTTGCATACAACTACTTTGAGTGTGATATGCAGGAAGCTGCACACGGCAGAGCTCCCGCAGTTGCAACAGGCATTAAGAGAGTTCATCCCGACAAGGTAGTATTTACCTATCAGGGTGACGGTGACCTTGCC
>CAYXPV010000154.1:0-5187 GCA_964467285.1 uncultured Oscillospiraceae bacterium | reverse complement strand
ATGATTCTTATAAATCCCATACCCGGTCAGGAGGACCGCAATAAAGAATACCTTATAAACTCCGGCATGGCAACCGGTGTGAGCAATAATCTTTCTATAGATATTTTGGTTAATATGCTTCTTTCCAACGAAGAAAAGAAAAATCAAATTATTGCTATGCAACAGGCGATAGGCAGACCAAACGCCTCAGAGCTTATAGGAGAATTTATACTTGAATTTACTAAAGAAGAGTGATTAAATGAATGAAGAACGCAAAATTTTTGCCCGGAAGATTAAGCAATTGAGAAAGACATACAAACTTACTCAAGAAAAAATGGCAAATTTGCTTGACGTAAGGAAAACCACCATATGCAATTATGAAACCGGCTATGCACAGCCTACACTTAAAACTTTGTCAGCTATTGTCAAGTTTTTCAATGTGACCTACTCGGATTTGCTTGAAAAAAGTGAAATCGATAAAAAACTCGGTCAAATACTCCCCAGTATAATTGTCCCCTTCTACACCTGTGATAATATTGAAGGACTTATGGCAAATGAAAAATCCTACATGGATTCTCATATGATTATTCCGATAAAACCTAACTACCAATACGGTAATCTGATGTCAACTACAGCCCCGGACAATGCTTTGGATAAATGCAACATAAAGAAAGGTGCTGTAATTATAATCGAAAGAACCCGATGCATCAATGACGGAAAGCTTATTGCTGCAATAAAAAATGGTGTTCTTATAATACGAAAGTTTCACGCTGACCAAAACGGACCATACCTCACCTCGGAATCAACCAAAGTTCCTAAGGCTCTTTCCACCGAGAAAATCCCTGAAGAAAGCTTTGAAATATTGGGCATTATAACCAAAACCGTGTTGGATATTTAGTGCATTTTTGAAAAAATATTTGACAAACTGCTCCTTTTGATGTATAATAGCACTTGTGTTGTCTTGTTTCACCACAAAAAACATTGGAGGAAAGCCTCGTAAAAATAACGAGGTATGCATATTATATGTTGAAAAAATTAGGAGCTGTTGTTGCTGTTTTTGCTTGCTCCCTTGTCATATCCATTACGGCAAGTGCAGACACAGTATCCAAGGGCAAGGTCAACGCAGATGCACTTAATGTGCGTACCATGCCTACAACAGAAAGTACTTCCCTGGGACTTTTACCCACGGATTCAGAGGTTATCATTTTATCCGCCCAGGATAATTGGTACCGAATCTACCGCGGTGGCGTAGAAGCTTATGTATGTGCAGACTACATAATAGTTACCGAAACCAACGTAGAAATGGAGCTTCCTGATCCATCGGCATCAACCGGAATTGTTCCCGTTTCAGACGGCAATATTCCTTCCTATGCAGGTTCAACTGTTCCCGGTGAGGCTCTTGTAGAGCTTTCAAAGCAGTACATAGGTACACCTTATGTGTACGGCGGTATGTCCCCTCAGGGATTTGACTGTTCCGGCTTTGTAAAGTATTGCTACAGCCTTATGGGCGTAGATGTGAACCGAGTTGCAAAAGATCAGGCATTAAACGGTATTGAAGTTCCCGTAGACCAGATGGTTCCCGGAGATATTATCTGTTTTGTTGATTCGGTCGGCGGATCTTACATAGGTCATTCCGGCATATATGTGGGTAACGGATATTTTATCCACTCCCCCAGAACAGGTCTTACAGTAGAAATACTGTCACTTTCCGATACCTCCTACGGTAACAGAATCAAGAATGTTCGCAGATTATTCTATTGATAAACCGTAAACAAAGCACATTCCGGTAAAACCATCCGGTATGTGCTTTTTTGTTTTGCAAACTGTTTGATATTCTGTTGAAAGCTATTATTTTAAAACTTAGCCGTCGTTTTTTAATAGGTCAAGAGAAAAACATATAATTATTTTGTCTAAAATAAACATTTTTAAATTTTTATGATTGACTAAATGTTCATTTTAATATATACTTATAACAATAAATTATATTCGATAAGTATATTTTGAAAGGGGTTATAATATGTCAGGTAAATTCGCTTACGAAGGTCTCACTTTTGATGATGTCCTTCTCATTCCTCAAGAGTCAAATGTTCTTCCCAACGCTGTGGATATGAAAACAAACTTAACACAGAGTATCCAGCTTAACATCCCGCTTATGAGTTCCGCCATGGATACCGTTACCGAATCTGCAATGGCTATTGCCATAGCAAGAGAAGGCGGTATAGGTATTATCCACAAGAACATGACAATCGAACAACAAGCAACAGAAGTGGACAAGGTAAAAAGAAGTGAACATGGTGTTATAGTTGATCCCTTCCGACTTTCCGAAAACCATACCCTTGCAGAAGCTGATGCTCTTATGGGTAAATATAAAATCAGCGGTGTTCCGATTACAGAAGAGGACGGTAAATTAAAAGGTATCATAACCAACCGCGACCTCCGCTTTGAAACAGACTTCTCCAAAAAAATCAAAGAAGCCATGACAAGCGAGAATCTTGTTACTGCTCCCGAAGGTACTACCCTTGAAGAAGCACAGCAGATTTTAAGAAGTGCTAAAATTGAAAAGCTCCCCATCGTTGATAAAAACGGTTACTTAAAAGGTCTTATCACTATAAAAGATATTGAAAAATCCGTCAAGTACCCCAACGGTGCCAAGGATTCCAGCGGCAGACTCCTTGCAGGTGCTGCTATAGGCATTACCACTGATGTACTCGACCGTGTTGAAGCCCTCGTAGCATCAAAGGTTGACGTACTTGTTCTTGATTCTGCTCACGGACACTCCTTAAACATTATGAAGTGTCTTAAGAGCGTTAAGGAAGCGTTCCCCCACATTCAGGTTATAGCAGGTAACATTGCCACAGAAGAAGCTGCAGAAGCTCTTATCAAAGCAGGTGCAGATGCGATTAAGGTTGGTATCGGCCCCGGTTCTATTTGCACAACACGTGTAGTTGCAGGTGTGGGTGTTCCTCAGATTACAGCTATATACAATGCATATCAGGCTGCTAAGAAGTACAATATCCCCGTAATAGCAGACGGCGGTATCAAGTACAGCGGTGACCTTCCCAAGGCTATTGCTGCAGGTGCCGATGTTATAATGGTTGGATCTCTGCTTGCAGGTTGTGAGGAAAGCCCCGGAGAAACCGAAATTTACGAAGGCAGACAGTTCAAAGTATACCGCGGTATGGGTTCAATTGCCGCTATGGAAATGGGCAGCAAGGACCGTTACTTCCAGAACGGTACAAAGAAGCTTGTTCCCGAAGGTGTTGAAGGACGTGTACCTTACAAGGGCGTTGTTGCAGACACTATATTCCAGCTTATGGGCGGATTACGTGCAAGCATGGGTTACTGCGGCACACAGACTATTCCCGAACTCAAAGAAAACGGCAAATTCGTGAGAATTACCGCTGCAGGTTTAAGAGAGAGCCATCCCCATGATATTTCCATCACAAAGGAAGCTCCCAACTACAGCAGAAACTTCTGATTTAATACCAATACCAAAACCCTCAAACTTTAGTTTGAGGGTTTTAATGTTTCTATGCCTTACGGATACACAGTACCATAACTGTCATATCATCCTTGGGTTCGTTACTGCATTCTTTAAGTCCGTTTTTCATTATGACAGATGCCATAATCTGCGGATTTTGTGTATCTGTCATTTCTATTATTCCTTTAAGTCTGTCTCCTTTATCCGTACGGAATAATTCACTTAAACCGTCGGAAACCATTACCACCATCGCCTTTTCACTCAGAGTAAAAACATCCGTGCTTATTTTATCATGCTTTGCCAATACTCCAAAGGGCAGACAACTCCCTTTAACCGTAGATACACCGTGTTCATTCTTAATATATCCCGGAGCTGCCCCACTCTTTATAAGCTTAACACTACCTTCGGCAGTATTTACCATACACATATCCATTGTTACAAATTTATCGGGTGATGAACGCAGAAGTAACGCCGAATTAATAAGTTCAAGAGCTGTTACCGGTTCCATACCTGCACTCATAAAGTTTTTCAAAAGCCCTGCAGCATCGGAACTTTCTCCTGAAGCCTCAGCCCCTGTACCCATTGCATCACTTATGGCTGCAACAAATTCTCCCTTGGTATTCTCACACAGAACAGTACTGTCACCGCTAAACTTCTCACCGCTTTTGCTTGCCTTGGAAGTACCAACGGTTATTATATATTTTCTGGTTGGTTTAAACGTTACCTTTAGTCCCTCAACACAGTGAGTTTCACATATTTTAGATGTATTAATGCCCGTTAGTTCCTTTATGACCGCAGTTATTCTAGATTCGTCCTTAGGTGAAAGACGTGTGGTATTTAGTATTATCTCTACAGTAAAATCATCGTCTTTCCCTTTAAGAAAATCTATGCTGTTAAAATTGATTTTCTCCTCATCAAGACGTACACTCAGTTCCTTTTCTGCCGGTATATCGGTAAATAACTCCATCTCCTCTGAAATATACTCTACCGATTTAACTACACCTTCCAATTGAGAAAGAACCAGTTCACGGCATTCGTTTACTTTCTCTTGCCAGATTTTTTCAACCTTGTACACATTATACATTCTGTTGAAGGAATCGGCAAAATTCCGAGGTTTTATGCATTTTTGCTTAAGGGGCTCCGGAATATCATCAATGTTTATTTCACCCTTTTCTTCTGCTTTTTCAAGCATTGTGAGCATTGATTTATAACTTTCTTTATATCCGCGCTCCCAACAATTGTATTTAAGACCGCAATCCGGGCATATTTTAGACGATGCCGTATCCAACATTTTGATTATATATTCCCGTGACAGCTTCCGCGGATTGTATGACTTTTTATAGGAATATGCCAGAAACTTATACGAATCCGCAAGCTTTTGCAATCGGGAAGAAATGATTTTCTGACTTTTGTCATATGCAGAGTTTACACCAACATCAGCGTATACCCTTTTTTCTCCCACAGTCGATATTAATTCCGTAAACCTGTGGGGAATAATTAAAAATATTGCGGCGGCAAAAATAATTTCAAATATATCAAAGGGTAATATTTCTGAGGACAAAAAGGATACATACGCCGTATTTATTAATACAAATCCAAGAATACACCCCCATTTTCCGAAGCCTTTAAGAATATTTGCCAAAAACGATGACATTACATATATTCCCACCGTTGCCGCAACACCCGCCCCGTTGTCCCAAAGCGCCAAAGCACACACTATACCCATG
>CAYXPV010000153.1:0-5213 GCA_964467285.1 uncultured Oscillospiraceae bacterium | reverse complement strand
GCTTCTGCCTTTGCAAGTCTTTGAACAAGCTTGTAACCGATGTTACCTGCATCAAGGTCGGTGAATACAAGTACATTTGCCTTACCTGCAACAGGTGAATCGGGAGCCTTGGAAGCACCTACGGAAGGAACGATAGCAGCATCGAGCTGGAGTTCACCGTCTACCTTAAGTCCGGGGTTTTCTTCCTTGCAGATACGTGTAGCTTCTACAACCTTATCTACATCTGCATGCTTTGCACTGCCCATTGTGGAGTGAGAAAGCATAGCTACCATAGCTTCTTTTTCTACTAAAAGTTCAAAGGATTCTGCAGAGCAAGCTGCAATGGATGCAAGTCTTTCGGGATCGGGATTCTGCTCAAGACCGCTGTCTGCAAAAATGAATGTGCCGTTTTCACCGTATTCGCAATCGGGAACAACCATAAGGAAGAAAGCAGATACAAGCTTAACGCCGGGCTTTGTTTTAATAATCTGGAGTGAAGGTCTTAAGGTGTTTGCTGTGGAGTGACACGCACCGGATACAACACCGTCTGCATCACCTGCTTTAACCATAAGACAAGCATAGTACATATAGTCGCCAAGTGCTGTTTTCTTAGCTTCTTCATATGTGAGTCCCTTGGACTTTCTGAGTTCTACGAAAAGGTTTAAGTATTCTTCTGTCTTTTCGTATGTAAAGGGGTTGATGATTGTAGCGCCGGAAAGGTCAAGGCCTTCGCTTACGGGGTTGATGTCTTCGGGAGTACCGATGATGATAACCTCAGCAATATCTTCCTTAAGAACGGTAGCTGCAGCTTCCAATGTTCTTCTGTCCATAGATTCGGGCAATACAATTTTCTTCTTGTTTTCTCTTGCTCTTTCTTTGATTCTGTCAATAAAACTCATAGTTATCCTCCTATATAAAGTTTAATTTTTTCCATAAATTATATTTTACTACAAATTTTGACTTTTTACAATAGCTTAAGACAATTTTTTCAGCTTGACATCAGTTTTTTTATAAGGTCATTTACATCCTGTGAACCAAGGGTATTTTCCACCGTTACCCTACCGGGTTCCGTTTTAAAACATGTAAGGTCGTTTTCCCCCAGAAGTCGTTTAAGCTGACGGGCAGTACCCTCTCCCCCATCGTAAATTTCCGTCTTGGGAAATATACGGCGTATTGCATCTGCGGCAAAGGGATAGTGAGTACATCCCAACACCACGGAATCGGGCTCGGGTATACCTTCCTTAACAAAAAGTTCTCTTAAAAACTTTTCCGTAACTTCATCGGATATATGACCTGCTTCAATAAGCTCCATAAGACCGGGGCAAGGCAAAGGTATGATGTTTGCCCTGTCTTTATAATTATCGCAAAGCTTAGCAAATTTATTTTCTTTTAAGGTAAGGGGTGTTGCCATAACCAAAACCGTAGCTCCGTCATGAAATTCCACGGCAGGCTTAAGTGCCGGTTCGATGCCCACAATAGGCATGTGAGAGCCGTACTTTGCCCTTAAGTCCTCAATACACACACTCGTAGCGGTGTTGCAGGCAACAACCAGAGCCTTTATACCCTTGTCTGCAAGGTACCGGGCACAGCTTAAGGAATGACTTAGTATCTCATCATGGCTTTTGGTACCGTAAGGAGCGTTTTTTGAATCGCCCAAATACAAAAAGTCCTCACAGGGCAAAATTCTGATAAGCTCTTTTAAAACGCTGGTGCCTCCGACTCCGGAATCAAACACTCCTATGGGTAGATCCCGCTTTTGCATATTATTACCTCTTTTTAATATCAGTCTGCTACAAATGTCATATCTGCCTCAAAGGGTGAGGCAAGGTCAAAATAACCGAAAAGTTCTACCTTTTCGCCGTCAATAAGATACTGAACCTTGTCTACCTCTTCCATTTCGCAAAGGGTGTTGACTATGGAATACATAGCCATTTCCTGAGCAGCAGTACCCTGAATTTCTATGAACTCAACACTTAAATCCACAGTACATACACCGTTTTTTAAACTGCAAGAGTTTATTATAACAGTATCGGGGATTACATTGGTATAGGTGGTGTTTTGAGTACCTTTGAAAAGTTCTTTGAGCACAGCTTCGGGATTGTGTGCATCATCGTAGGATACGGTGCGTGTTTCCCTGTGAAGCCCTGTGCCCTGATTGTCCGAATAGTAGAGAATTATGTCCTCATCTTCCTTTGGAACCTCTTCTTCGGTTACCTCCATGATATCATCGGTATCGGTACCGACAACATCTTCAGCGGTTTCATTAACGCTGCATGCTGTGCAAAACACCATACAAAAAACAAGTGTCAAAACAATAATCTTTTTCATAATACACCATTCCTTTTTGGCGTGTCCGCCTTTAAAGCCAATCGACAAGGGGAAGAACAATGGTAAAAGTACTGCCTTCTCCCAGACGACTGGAAACCTCTATAGAACCATTGTGGAACTCTATGGCAGAATGGGCAATGGAAAGTCCAAGACCTGTACCGCCGGTTTCGCGGCTTCTTGCCTTGTCCACACGGTAGAATCGGTCAAAGATTCTGCCAACATCCTCTTCGGATATGCCTACTCCGTCGTCTTTTACAGTAATGATAGCGCGTTTGCTTTCTTTAATGAGGGATATTTCTACCCTTCCCTGTTCTTTGGTATATTTAAGAGCGTTGTCAACTATATTGTACACCGCTTGCCATAAAATATCCTTATTTGCCATAATAAGAATATCATCATCGGCGGTAAGTACCAGTTCTTTATTTTCCATTTCTGCAATTGGTATAAGATTTTTATTGATGCCGATAACCACATCTTTAAGGTTAATAAGCTCCAATGTACCGGACATATTCTCTGTAAGGGTATCCAGCTTGGTTATGTAAAGAAGCTTGTTTACAATACGGTTGAGCCTTTCGACTTCTTCATTCATATCCGTAAGGAACTCTCTTACAAAGTCCATTTCTATTTCCGGTGTCTGTATGATGGAGTCTGCCATAAGCTTTATGGAGCTTAAGGGAGTCTTAAGTTCGTGGGATGCATTTGATACAAACTCCGTACGTTGCTTTTCTATAATGGCATACTTTTCGCTTACATCGTTGAATGCCACACCCAGCTTTGATATTTCATCATCGCCGGTTATCTCCAGCTTTTCGCCTATTTTACCGTCTGCCATAGTCTGTATGGCGGTTGAGTACTCCGTAATTCTTTTGCGGAAGCCCGAAACACTTATTATTACAACTACATCTATAAGCACTGCCCCCACAAGTGACAAAAGCACACAATCTACACAAAGTGCCACCACAATTCGCCAGTTTGCTATAGTACCGTCAGTGGTGGAAACCGATATAACGGTAACAAGCGCAAGTACTGTAAGAAGTACCAAAAAAGCAACTATAAAGCATTTTACCGCAGTTTTTATGGTAATACGCTTGGATAATTTTTCTTTTAAATTAGGTGATGTCTTTGAAATAGTAACCAGCTCCCCACTTTGTAAGCAGATATACAGGCTCTGCACTGTTCGGTTCAATTTTTTCTCTTAAACGTCTTACGTGAACGTCAACAGTTCTTGCATCGCCGGGATAGTCATATCCCCAAATAAGGTCAAGGAGATTCTCTCTGGAATAAACCTTGCCGGGATTGCACACAAGAAGGTCCATAAGGTCAAACTCTTTACTTGTAAGGTCAACCGTGCGACCTTCTATGGTAACCGTACGCTGGTTATAATCGAGTTCTACCGTACCCATTCTTATCTTGGAACGGTCGCCGTCCTTGGCAACGGGAGTAATACGGCGCATAATAGCCTTAACCCTTGCTTTGAGTTCAAGAATATTGAAGGGTTTGGTTATGTAATCGTCGGCACCGTATTCCAAGCCCATAATTTTGTCCATATCTTCGGTTTTGGCAGTAACCATAATAATGGGAATACTGGAGAACTCCCTTATCTTCTGACACACGGAAAGTCCGTCAATCTTGGGAAGCATAAGGTCTAAGATGATGATATCAAGATTTTTATCGTGAGCAAGCTTAAGCGCCTCCTCACCGTCATATGCTGTTTCTACGGTATATCCGTCCTGTTCAAAATTGAACTTCATACCTTTCACAAGAAGTTTTTCGTCGTCTACTATCAAAATTTTCATTTTTCAGTTTCCTCCGTTATAATATAATTCTTAATTTTTTCATAAGTTTTTTCGCCTATACCCTTCACGTTCATAATATCCTCAGGCGACTTAAAGTTACCGTTTTCATTTCTGTACTCAAGGATATTCGAGGCAGTCACTTCGCCTATTCCGGGTATTGCCGTAAGCTCATTTACATCTGCAGTATTAATATTCACCTTAAAGACGGTGCTGTCGCCGATGTGGGGAACAATAATGCGTGATTGGTCCTTTAATAAAATGTCGGTTTTTATTTTGGAAACATCAGCATTTTCCGTAAGACCTCCGGCTGCATATATGGCATCGTACACCATACTGCCGTTTTTAACATATACTTTGCCGGGTTCTTTGACCGCACCGCGCACTTCTACACTAATAAGTTTATTAAGTTCTTTGTCGGATAATTCCTTTTCGGGGTTGTAATTCTGTCTGCGCATATGTCCGCCTATTACGGCAAATAATGCCAACAAAATCAGAATCAGAATGGTTTTATCTATCTTTTCAAACTTCATTTATTCAAGAAAATCCTTAAGCTTTTTGCTTCTGCTGGGATGTCTTAACTTACGAAGTGCTTTTGCTTCAATCTGTCTTATACGTTCTCTTGTAACGTTGAATTCCTTACCTACTTCTTCTAAGGTTCTTGTGCGTCCATCTTTTAAACCAAAACGAAGGATGAGGACACGCTGTTCTCTTTCTGTTAAAGTATCAAGAAGTCTGGCAATCTGATCCTGAAGTACTGCGTAAGCAGCTGCCTCTTCTGGTCCTACAATAGACTCGTCTTTGATGAAGTCGCCTAAGTGGCTGTCATCTTCTTCGCCGATTGGTGTATCAAGGGAGATTGGGTCTGCAGAAACCTTGAGGATTTCTCTTACCTTTTCGAGAGGGAGGTTCATAGCATCTGCTAATTCCTGTTCAGAAGGTTCTCTTCCTAATTCCTGTAAAAGGTTTCTGGATACACGGTATGTCTTATTGATTACTTCGGACATATGAACTGGAATACGGATAGTTCTGGACTGGTCAGCAATAGAACGTGTAATTGCCTGACGAATCCACCATGTTGCATAGGTACTGAATTTATAACCTTTTGTATAG
>CAYXPV010000152.1:0-5215 GCA_964467285.1 uncultured Oscillospiraceae bacterium | reverse complement strand
TTTTTGTTATTTACACTGTCTACTTGACAGGGCTGGGTTCACCTTTGGTTTTTACACCGCTTTTTTATTTTAGGGAATAGGAAAATAAGGCTCAAATCAATATAAATTTGTGATAATATCCACACACTTTTCAATGCCGAGATTTCCGCTGTTCAAAGCAATGTGGTAGTTCTTTACATCGCCCCATTCAATATCGGTATAGAAACGGTAGTAAGCCGCACGGCGTTTGTCCTTCTTTGCAAGGCGCTTGGGAGGGGAATCCTCCTTCTGACCGTAGAGGTTTACTATTCTGTCGGCACGGCTTTCATCGTCGGCATAGATAAATACCTTCAGTAAGTCCGATTTGTCGCGGAGAATGTAGTCAGCACATCTGCCTACAATAACACAAGGTCCCTGCTCTGCAAGCTGAGTTATTATCTTTACCTGTATATCCCAAAGGTAGTCCTGGGTGGCAGTAGCCGAGTAGGTGTTGAATGCACTTGCCAGGACATTGCTGAAAAGGGTGTTTTCGGTATGATCAGACACAAACTCTGCAGTAAGACCGCTGTCCTCGGCAATCTTTTCTATAAGCTCCTGGTCATAGCAAGGTATGCCAAGCTTTTCTGCCACTTCTTTACCAATGGTACGTCCGCCGCTACCAAACTGTCTGCTGATTGTAATTACTCTGTTTTTCATACTAACCCTTCTTTCTGTAAATGGAATTTCCTTAATTTTATTTTATAATACTTATCGTATTTTTGTCAAGAAAATCTATGCATCTTTTTCACTTATAATCTTATCAAGGATTTCCGCAGCATCGTACACGATTCCGTCGCAGGGGCGCTTTTTGTAGTATTCTTTGTTGCGTTCATCGGGTATATGGGTTCCTTTTTCAAGACCTGTAAGCACGCGGCATATTATGGAGCCGTTTCCTTCTTCAAATTCTTTTGCAAGTTTTTGTATGAGGGCGTAGTGCTCTGCCTTTTCTCCGTTGGTGTTGGCTTCGGGCGATGTATAGCCGTATTTGATGCCTGCCACAATGCACATACCGCTTACCGCACCGCATACCTCCCGGAGTCTGCCTACGCCTCCGCCAAAGGACGAGGCTATTGCCATAGCGGTTTTTTCGTCTATGCCAAGTTCATCTATAAATGCCAGCACCACCGACTGACAGCAGTTGTAGCCGTTTTTAAAATATTGTCTTGCCTTTTCGGCTTTGGTAATTTCACTCATTGGTATCACATTCCTTTCATATTTTAAGTACAACCTTGCCTATGTTTTCACCGTTTGAAAGCATTGCCTGTGCCTTTTCGGCTTCGGTTATGGGCAGTACCGCACAGATGGTAGGCTTAACCAATCCGGCTTCCACCTTATCCCACACGTTTTCTACCAATTCTTTGAGAATCCTTGCTTTCATTTCCGGAGCTCGTGAGCGGAGGGTGCTTCCTATAATTCTTATATTCTTTACATATACGTTTCTAAGGTCAATTTCCGTTTGTGTACCGGCAAGAGCTGCAATCATTATCCAACGGGCACCGCGGTTTAAATGGGGGAGATATTCGCCCATTTTTTCACCGCCGATGCAGTCTATAACCACGTCAACACCTCTGCCTTCTTCAAACTCTTTCTTTAGAACTTCCGAGGTTTCCACCTTTGATGTGTTTATTATCATATCTGCGCCAAGGCGCTGTATTGCTTCTACCTGGTGGTCTTTGCGAACTGTGGTAAGGACTCTCATTCCAAAGGCTTTTGCCATAGGTATGCCCACACTTGCAAGCCCCGATGCACCTGCGTGCATAAGGAATGTATCTCCCTCTTTTGCACTGCCTTCTATAAAGAGATTTAAGTAAACGGTGGCAAAGGCTTCGGGCAGAGCCGCCGCTTCCACCATGGTGCAACCCTTAGGTATGGGCATACACATATCGTACTTAACCGCCACATACTGCGCATAGCCGCCACCGCCAAGAAGGGCGCATACCTTGTCACCGATTTTCCAGACGGAGTTTTTCTTTGCACCTTCGGTCATTTCCACAATTTCACCGGAAACTTCAAGTCCCATCCATTCCGGGCATCCGGGAGGAGGTGGATATTTGCCGTCTCTTTGCAAAAGGTCTGCACGGTTTATGCCGGCGTATTCTATTTTTATAAGCACTTCATCTTCCTTTAAGACGGGGGTTGGAACCTCGCTCCAGCTTAAAGATTTGTCGTCATTTACAAGTATTGCTTTCATAGCTTTTATTCTCCTTTTTTAAATAAATTTTGGTTTATCGCTCTGTTTGAACGATGCAGATACCAATAAATGTGTCATCCTGAGGCAACGCCGAAAGATCTTCATAACAAGTGAGGTTCTTATTTGTCAGGAAGATTCTTCGCTACGCTCAGAATGACATAATAAGGATGTCTTCCACATTTTACCTTAGCTTATAATCAATATCCACTCCACAGGCTGCAAGTACAATCTTGTGGAGTTGTCTTTCGTATTCAAGGTTGTAATCGTTGGGTATTTCTCCGGCTACGGTTTTGGCAAATTTAATAAGCATACCGTCGTAGCGGTCATATGCTTTCGAGGATTTAAGCTCGCCTATGGCATTCCAACCTCTCGATTGGCAGAGTTCTTCGTTTGCGATACGCACATCGGATTTTATTCCGCTTTCGGTGTAGTATTCAAGGGGTTTAATTTCCACAGTACCCTTTGTACCGCATACCACAAGCTGTCTGCGCATAAATCCGCCCGGCTCTGTGGCACAGGTCTTGGCAAAGGACGGCACACCCTTGTATTTAAGTATTGCCATGCCGTAGTCCTCGCTTGTGGTTCCCCCAAAGCCCACAGCGGCATTCATGGGGATAACTTCATCGGGTACACCCATAAACTTAACTATAAGGTCCACAAGGTGACACCCAAGGTAGAACATCATACCTCCGGGGAACTGCTTTAGCCACTCTCTTTTTTCGGCAGGGTGTTGGCAGTCCATATGGGCTTCTATGGCATATATGTCGCCAAGTTCACCGTTTTTTGCCATTTCAAGAGCTTTTATAACCTGTGGATTAAAGCGGTACATATAGCCCGTGGAGAATACAAGGTTCTTTTCCTTTATTGTGTCTATAAGCTTGTCAAATTCTTCGTGGCAAATTCCGCCGGGTTTATCCATATGTACGTGGATGCCTTTTTCTGCCGCCATAAGAGCGTATTTTGTGAGGTTTAATTCGTTGGTTTCTATAACCACCGCATCAAGTCCGGGGTAATTCAAAATTTCCTCTGCGGTCATTTCCCTTACACTTTCGTACACGCCGGGCTTCATTTCGCCCACCATGTCGGGGCGTGCGTAGCCTATAAGGTCAAATATGTCGCTGTTTTTCTTAAGTGCGCCCATTGCGGCAGTTGCGTGGTCATGCATTACGCCTATCTGGGCGATTTTAATTTTTTTCATAATGCTATCTCCAATTAAACTGAACACATACCGGGAAGTTCTTATCATTTACAAGTCTGTCGTACACTTCTCTGCATTCCTCCGGCTTATGCACTTCCTCTATCATATCGCTATAGCAAAGTCTGCCCATGACAATAAGCTTAAGCTGTGCTTTTATATCGTCGGCGGTGGTGTAGTTACTATGAGAGGATTCCTCTTGGGCTCTTGCCATGGTGTGAGCACCTATGAGGCTTATGCCGGGGCCATGAACCTTTCTGTAGTAGTCTACTTCAAAGTGGGAATCTCTTGTGCAACCAAGGAGAGCCACTCTGCCAAACTTCTGCATACACTCCAATGCACCGTTTAAGCCTGCGCCAACTCCCGTTACTTCTATGCACACATTTGCACCGCCATTTGTTACCTCTTTCACTTTATGGGCAAAGCCCTCTTCCATGGGGTCAAAGACATAGTCCGAACCGTATTTAAGTGCAAGGGCACGCCTTTCAGCAATGGGGTCTACGGCAACTATGGGAGCCGCACCGGCAGCTTTTAATTGCTTAACAGCAATAAGCCCCAAAATGCCAAGCCCCATTACAAGAGCGCTTTCGCCGATTTCAAGCTTTGTTTTGCGGATAGCTGCCAAGGGAAAACAACCAATGTGACAAATAGCGGCACTTTGCATATCCACACTGTCGTATTCAATTTTTACAACACCTTTTTCGTGCATAAGGTTGTAGCCTTTATGGGCACTCCAGTACATAGCAACTCTGTCGCCTACGGCAACCCGTGTAACCTTGGAGCCAATCTTAACTACCGTACCCGAAGTGCTGTAGCCGCAGTATCTTGGAAACACCGCAGGGGTAGGGGCATCAAAGCAGGATGTGGCATCACTTCCTGTGATGTTTGCCTTTTCGGTGCCGTTGCTTATGGTGGAATATTCGGTTTTTACAAGGACATCATATTCGCCTATTTCATCTGGAACAGTAGTTTCCATTAGCTTGGCGGTGTTTACTTTGGTAAATACTATCTGCTTTGTATTCATGGTTGGTCTCCTCTAAAATGAATTTATATTTCAAAACCATCTTTAGTGTTAGTCGTTAAGGCTATATATCAAAAGTCTACCATATTGACAGAATAAGTAAAATATAATATAATCCTAAAAAACGGAACTATTCTCTAAAGGAGACTAATTATGAACCTTACTTCACTATCCAAATTATCCTTCTTCAAAGTGGAAGAATACAAGCATTTACACACTAATGTGCGTGATTTCAGGAATATACCACGACCTCACTCCTGTATGGGACTTATTCTTGAAGGCGAGGCAACTTTTATTACCAAATCTCAGACTATACCCGTTAAAAAGGGCGATATAATTTTTGTGCCAATTACTTCAACCTATTTATCCGAGTGGAAGGGTAGTCCAAACATACGTTGCATTAGTATGCATTTTATTTTCGACACACCAAGCGGACTTTTTACCTCACGTAAGCTTAAACTGCAGAAGACAACCCTTCCGGATTTCGATTCAATTAAGGCAGACTATGAGTACATACTGTCAAATGCCGAATCTCCAAAGGAAGGGGAGAGGCTTGCGGTTCTTTCTAAGTTCTACGGCATATTGGAGAAGATTTCGCCCCTTCTGGAAGCAAAGCACTTAGGTTCCATAGACGAAAGAATAGAAAAGGCAATAGAGCATATTGAGTCCAACTACACAAACCCCATATCCGTGCCGGAGCTTGCATCCCTTGTGGGTATGAGCGTTTCTGGCTTTCACCTCGGCTTTAAAAAGGGTACGGGCTTAACTCCGGTGGACTACAAAAATCAGG
>CAYXPV010000151.1:0-5227 GCA_964467285.1 uncultured Oscillospiraceae bacterium | reverse complement strand
ATGCTGATTTCTGCGGTAAAGCCATCCATTGGCGTGCTCTGCCCCGCGGTCGTATCTGCCGTCACACCATGCAACAAGAGCGCCTGTTTCAAAGAAAAATGGTATATCGTCAAAAAGCTTTAGCTTAACCTCATCTTCTATTGTTTCGTATTGCTTAGCTTTCAACATATATGCATTATCGTCGGGATGAGCCTCTGCATATTTGTTTAATCTTTCGTAAGTGTTTTTCCTTATATTTTCCGCAATATGTGGTAATTCACCGAAATAGTAATCATTTAGCTGTTTTCGTATACTGTCATAACTCATAAAAAGCACCCTTCCTTTATGATTTTTCTTGCTGTTATTATAGCAAAGTGTTTTGTCGGTATAAATGTATTAACAACGTTTTTTGTACAAAAGGGAACATTTTATTGACTATTATACGTGTTTTTAGTATAATCGACCGTAGAGGTGATTATAGTGATACCAAATGTGGAATGTGTATCTTCAATATATATCTACAAAACAAACCGAAAGGCATGGAGAAGCAACCCGGCTAACGAACTGTACTGTCTTGCATATCAGGTATCAGGCAACTATGACCATAAATTCAAATACAAACATATGGTTGCCAAAAGCGACACCTTGCTGTTTTTTGCAAAAAAGGACCCCTACAAAGTAACCTGTGCAGAGCAAGGCGAAGCACTTTGCATTACCTTTGCTGCCCACACGGACCTGCCGTCAACCTTCATCGATTGCAAAGCACATCCTGAAATAAAGGTTCTTTTTCAGAAGCTTATGAACTACAAAAATCTTATGTCCGTAAGCAACCATTGCGAAGCAAAAGCCATAATTTACAGACTTTTGTCCTTTATATACAAGCAGGCATCGCCGGAGTATGTAGAGCAAAGCAACCGCTGTAAAATGCAGCTTGCATATGACTATATTACAGACCATTTTGCCGATGTAAGCTTAAAAACAGGTGACCTTGCCGAAAGGTATGACATAAGCCCCAAATACTTCAGGTCACTGTTTAAGAAAATATATAACACTACCCCCACTCAATGCCTTATATCCATAAGACTGCAATCTGCCGTAAAGCTTTTGACCGAAACTACCCTCACCATAAGCGATATTGCAGAAATGTCAGGCTTTGGGGATGTGTACTATTTCAGCAAGCTGTTTAAATCAAAATTCGGTTGTTCACCAAAAGAATACAGAAATAAAAGTTCTTCTTTTACAATACTTTCATAACTTGAAAAGACCTTGCAGAAACAGATTATCTGCAAGGTCTTTGTAAATTTTATTGTTCTTTAGCAGTTTTTATTCTTTCGGGATAATATTTTTCGAATGTGTTTACAAAATAAGAAGCATCAAATACGTCTCTTAATTCAACTTCGTGTTTATATGCAAAGTCAACAACTTTTGCTTTGATGTCTTCGGCTTTGTCTGTTCCGTAATTCAATACATAGTCTGCCATCATGCCGTAGAGTTTGTTGTGGAAATCAAGCTTCTTCCAGTTATCGGCAAGACAGGACTTTAAGCCTTCTTCAATAACGGGGCTGAAATCCGAAAGAATCTTAAAGGTATTATCAAGCTTTGCCTTGTAAGAATCATCATACTTATCTTCCCGGCGCATAAGCTTTGCATATGTATTGTCGGAAAGGGCTTTAAGATAATCTCTTACACTCTCCCACTTGTCGCCAAACTCGGTCTTAAGAACGTTTTGAGCAACATCATCAAAAGAAATTTCCTTGTTCCAGAGAGTTTCCGCAAGGATGTTCATGCCAAGGGATGTAGGCGTAAATACTCTGTGAACCTGACAGTTAATGAAACCGTTTATCTTTATGCTTTCAAGATTTTTAATGTCGTCACTTAAAACCTGAGCGTGCCTGTACTGTGCAAAATCGTAGTAATGATCCCACATAAAGTGATAGTCAAACACAAAGCTGTCGCCGGTAAAATCCTTTTGCCAATCTCTTAAATATTCCAAAGTATCACCTATTTCGTGGGGGAACTCAAGCTTATTTAACACAAAGGGCTTCATTTCGCCGGTAGCCGTTGCATCGTAGGAACAGGAATAGGATCTGCCTATTGGTGCAAACATCATAGTAAATCTGTCCTGATTGATTATCTTGTTTTTAACAGGCTTCCACAAAAGGTCATAGTAAAGAAGAAATACAATCTTGGTATCTATCCCCTTTTCAGTAAGCTTTCTGTCAAGGTCATTTAACATCATTGCATAGTATTCCGAAGGAATATTCTTTCTGCACTCCTCACACTCACAATGGTTATTGGTAGCGTCGGCAAGCCAGAAGTGGAGATATTCCACCTGTGGATGTTCCTCACAATACTTTACAATATTGTCGGTTACCGAGTCCCTTACATCCTGCCTTGAATAACAAAGATTTGTAAAGAGAGGTGTTTTGTAGAAAAGTTCTCTCTTTCCGTTAAGCTGTGCCATAACGGACTTCTGCTCCTCGGTGGGTTCTATGTCTGTGGGGTCAAAGGAGCTGCCCTCCATACCGAAGGCTTCGCTTGTCCAGCCGTGGCCTACCCCATGATAAAGAATACCTCTTTTATCCAGTTCATTTTCAAAATCTTTCTTTATGGCTTTGATTTCCCCGGTGGTAAGCTCTTTAGCTTCCATATAGGGGTTGTCTGTTGCATACCAACGGTCAAAGAAGGTTCTGGGAACGCGGAACTGAGTAAAGTATTCATTCATAGCAACCTTGGGAAGCCAGTCTGCAACATCTGCCATTTCCTCCTGGAAAACACCGCCCTCAATACACATACCTCTGTGCCTGTAGGAGGCTTTTTCAGATAATTTAACAATTGTTCCGTCTATGGCTTCGGGGATTACTTCACCGTCTTTGCCGGGGCGAATAAATTTAAAGCCTTTTTCTCTTAAAAATCTGTATACGGCAATAAGTGCGGAACGGGCATTTGAACCGGTTATAACACCTGTGAAGTTTTCCACGTTTATGCCTATGGCATCGTCGAGTTTTTTATCTTCAACTTCGGGAATACATTTACAAAGGTCTACACCTATGTATATAACTTTTTCTTCGGTGCCGCATTCTTTGGAAGCCATTACGGGGATTTCTTCCTCCGATACCATTCTCAAATACTTCTGAAGTTCTTTAGCCGCAAACATAAGTGTTTGATTAGCTTTTTCATTCTTGGCAAAAACAGGTCTGATTTTACAAAGCATAATTTTGCCTCCTTAAAATTATTCTTTTTCTTTAAGCCCTTTGGCAATTCTTATTCTTCCTGTATACATACCTTCCAGAGTTTCCGAGTAGAAGGTTGCATCAAATACATTTCTGAAACGGTACTCGTTCCTGAAGGCAAAATCCATTGTCTTATCCAAAGCTTCCTTATCGTTTTCCTCTCCGCAAACCAGTATGTAATCAATGGTTTTACCGTAGAGTTCACCAAAGAATTTAAGTCTTTGCCAATTCTTTGAAAATTGCCCTTCAAATTCTTTTTCATTTTTGGCTTCAAAAGCTGATATAAGTTCTTTGGATTTTATAAGGTTTTCCCTGTGATTATCCATAAATTTTTCTTCGTTTCGTATGGCCTTTGCCGCACTTAAAGAAGAAAGCTTTGCAAGGTAATCCTTTACATTCTCCCATTTACTTCCAAACTCTGTTTTAAGGACATTTTCGCATACCGCATCAAATTCGATTTCTTTGTTCCACAGAGTTTCAGCAAGAACATTCATGCCAAGTGAAGTAGGTGTAAAGACTCTTTGAACCTGACAATTCATAAATCCGTTTATGCCTGCTTCCTCCAGAGCCTTTATATCTCCGGAAAGAACCTTTGCCTGGTCATACTGTGGAAATTCGTAGTAATGATCCCATATAAAATGATAGTCAAATACAAAACTGTCACCCTTAAAATCCTTCTGCCAATCTCTCAAGTATTCAAGGCAATCCCCCACGGAAGAGGGCCATTCCAGTTTATTTCGGACATATTCTGTCATTTTGCCCTTTTCCTTTGGATCATAGGACTTAGAATATGACCTGGATATGGGCGCAAACATAAGGGTAAAGCGATTGTGATTTTTGAATTTCTCCACAAGGGGTTTCCAGAGAAGATCATAGTAAAGAAGGAATACTATCTTTGTATTCATACCCTTTTCGGTAAGCTTTTGGTCTATGGTATTAAGCATCATAAGGTAGAAATCCGAAGGTCTTGTGTCACGGCAAGTTTCACACTCGCAGTGATTGTTGCAGGCATCGGAAAGCCAGAAGTGAAGATAATCCACCTCAGGATGCTCCACGCAGTAATTTACCACATCATTTACAAGAATTTCCCTTACATCCTCACGGGAATAACATAAGTTGGTATTGTGAGCCGAGCCATAGCTTATGTCCCTTACACCGTTTATCTCCGCCATCATGGCTTTCTGTTCATCGGTAAAGGTTTCCTCCGAGGCATAGGACTCTCCCCTTTCAACACCAAGGGCGGATTTAATCCAACCGTGACCTACTGCGTGATACATAATACCACGGAGTTTCATTTCCTCCTCAGCATCTTTTAAAATAGCCATTATTTCCTCATTGGTAAGCTTGCCTGTTGCTATGTAGGAATTTTTGCCCGAATACCATTTGTTGAGGAAATCGTCGGGGGTTTTTGCCTGAACGAAGTATTCGTTCATAGCCACCTTGGGAATCCAGTCCATAATGTCGCAAAAACCTTCTTGAAAAATACCGCCTTCACTGCAAATTCCTCTGTGTCTGTAAGAGGCTTTCTCCGACACTTTGACCTTTGCACCGTCTACGGCATCTGGTACAACTTCTCCATCTTTGCCGGGGCGGATAAATTTAAAGCCTTTTTCTCTTAAAAATCTGTATACGGCAATAAGTGCGGAACGGGCATTTGAACCGGTTATAACACCTGTGAAGTTTTCCACGTTTATGCCTATGGCATCGTCGAGTTTTTTATCTTCAACTTCGGGAATACATTTACAAAGGTCAACCCCTATGTAAATAGCCTTATCTTCCGAGCCACATTCTTTGACAGCCATTACGGGGATTTCCTCTGTGCATACCAATCTTAAGTACCTTTGAAGTTCTTTGGTGGCAAACATAACGGTACGGTTGCTCTTTTCATCAAGATTTAAAACAGGTTTAATTTTACAAAGCACGTTAACGTTTCCTCCATTAAGGTGAAAATAAAAGATATCCATTGGAGTATTATTCGAACCCGCCTCAAAATCAGTATTTTCGGCATCTTTTGG
>CAYXPV010000150.1:0-5244 GCA_964467285.1 uncultured Oscillospiraceae bacterium | reverse complement strand
GCTATGCCGCAAAATATATCCTTATTCATTCCAATGGTCTAAATTAATATCTTCATCTCCGTAGTATACTATCGTGCCGTCATTTTTAATGCCGATAATCAAAGCTTCGTGTGCTGCAATGTCTACTATGTCTGTCCAACCTCCCACATAGAAAGGTTCTTCTTCTTTACAATATGCCGATACGGTACCGTCACTATGCAAGGCTACAAGAGGACGCCAACTTCCAAATTCCAGTTTTACTACATTTTCCCAGGAGTCAAGTTCACGCTCCATCTTATCAGAAGCATTTATAGTAACAACGTTACCATCTTTTGTAATACCGATTGGCACTTTCGTTGAAGCATATATAGTTTTAATATTTGTTAACTCATCTGTATTTTTTACATTGCCATTCGTATCAACTGCCACAACAGTTCCGTCACTTTTTACGCCCACTACATACATACTTCCTGCTGCAAAGGAAACTATGTCTTCCCATTTTTCAACCTCTGTCAAAAGCTTCTCGGCTTCTTCTGAAACATCTGTCGAACCTCCAATACTCCTACCAATCTCATTAAAACCATATGCAAAAAAACTTCCGTCCTTCTTTTTGCCTATTATGGAATAGTTCACAGATACCTCTTCAACATTTGTTTCCAAAACTTTGGTTTGATTGCCCCAAGCCATTATCAGCTCACCGTTTTTATTCAACGCGAATAAATAAGAGTACCGGGGATATAATTCCACTATGTTTTTCAAACTGCTTACATCAATTTTTACTTCGCTACTTTTGAAAGCCCCGGCAACCACCGTACCGTCATTTTTTAAGCCTAAAACGTAATTTCTGTCGGCATAAATCTTTTTAATGTTTTTCCATTTTTTATATCACAATCTTCGTACCCGAATCCCTGTCCGCAGCAAACTACAGTACCGTTCTTTCGAAGTCCTACAATATGAGTTTCGCCAATATCCGCCTGTATAATTTTCATACCGTCTTCGTCTTCGTAAACGGAGCTTTCCCCCATTGTAATCTCAGCATTGCCGGTATCGGATTTCTTACCACGATTTTTGCTTATTTTTCCGGTATCGTTGCTATTTACTTCATACAAAAGCCATCCGGTAACAGCTGATAACAATACGCAAAGTACAACAACACCTATTATAATCCACTTTTGAATACTTTTTCCTTTATTGCTCATAATAGACACCCCGTTTTCTGTTTAGTTATTGCTTTGGTGTTTATGCTTTTATTATAGTCGCATTTATGACTATTGTCAATACAAAAATATCATTTTATGCTATAATATAAGGGCGGTGAAGTCGTGATAAGTTACAAACCCTTTTGGGAAACATTAAAGAAGAAAAATATAACCACATACAACCTAATTAACAATTACGGAATCAGCAGTGCCACAATTGACCGTATGAAAAAAGGTAATGGCATAACAACTACGAAAATAGATGATTTCTGTCGAATTTTAAATTGTAAAGTATTCGACATTATTGAATATATTGACGAACAGTAAACCCCTGTGTTCATCTTGGAGAGAACACAGGGGTTTTAATGTAATTACTTATTTTCAAGTATTTTCTTCATACCAAACAAATCGTCAAGCCATCTTACCGAAAGGGGTACCCATTGTGATATGTGGTCTACATCCTCATATGCACAGGCTTCATATTCTGCTGTGCCAAAGCCATGACAACCACGGGGAAAAACGTGAAGTTCAAAAGGTATATTGGCTTTTTTAAGTGCGCTTGCAAACATCATGGAATTTTCCATAGGTACACAGTTGTCACCGTATGCATGAAACAGGAATGTAGGAGGTGTGTCCTCACTCACCTGCTTTTCGGGAGATAAAAACTCCATAAGAGCCTTATCTGCGGTTCTTTCCTGCAAAAGATAATTAAAAGAACCTTCGTGTCTGTATTCACCTTCGGAAGTAATTACCGGGTAACCGAGAATGAGTGCATTGGGCTTATTTAAACCGTCGCATTTAACGGCAGGTTCTCTGTTCCACAGGGTTCCCAGAGTTGCTGCAAGGTGACCGCCGGCAGAAAAACCGCAAACTGCAATTTTATCCGGGTCGATATTCCATTTGTCGGCATTTTCCCTTACCATTTTAACTGCGTTGGAAACCTCGCAAAGTGCCTTGGGATACACATCGGGACTGCAACTGTACATAAGCACAAAGGCATTGTAGCCCTTGGCAAGATACTTCATAGCTACAGGTTCTCCCTCACGGGGACAACACTTCCAGTAGCCGCTTCCCGGTAAAATGATAATCGCCGGCTTTTTGCGTGGATTTTCAGGATAGGTGGTTTCTTCAAGTATGTATGTAGTAAGAGTGGCGCAAAATCCGTCCTCTCTTGTTTCCGACATCTTATAAACTTCGTTTATCATAGTCTTTTCTCCTTAAAATATTTTATTGTAAACTGTGCGCAAAGTCCCGTGAATATTCCCGTAACCACCGCCGCAAGGCAAAGAACGGCTCCGTAATAGAATATTGCCCCGGATTCAAAGAAAAAGTAAGCACACAGAGTTTGTCCTATATTGTGAAATATGGCACCTATTACGCCAAGCGCCCATACGGTATTGCTCCCAAAACGGTTCTTAAGAAGTGCCGTTATTCCAAAGCAAAGATAACCTCCGCAGAAGCTGTATAACATAGACATAAGCTGACCTGAGAACATATTGCCCAGTATAATGCGCACCGTAAGAATCCAGAAGGCTTCCTTTCTGCCAAGTACATACATGGCTGCAAGAGTCACCACATTGGCAAGTCCCAATTTAAAGCCCGGAACAGGTATTATGGGCGGAATATGAGATTCCACGATAAAAATTATAAGTGCAACCGATGCAAAGAGCGCGCATCGGGTAAGGTTTCGCACCTTCATTATCTGCCACCGGCTACGGCATCAACTTTGCCGTCTTTACCCTTAAACTCTATCATTATCTTGTTGGGGGCGCAGATTATAGCCTCGCCGTCCTTATCTATCTTGCCTGTATGTACACAGATTTTATCGGGGCATTTGGCAGACTTCATACTTACGCCGTCCTTCTCCACATAAACCTCGTTGGTGCCAAGGTCTATTGTACGGGGTTTTTCAATATCAGCCAAATCTATTTCTTCGATGATTTCGTCATTTTTGTGTATTACCACCACATCACCGTCGGGCTGACTCATACTCCACACAAGTACCCCTGCGGCAATAACAACAAAAAGGATTATTACGGCAGGAATAAGGATTTTATTTGATAATTTCTTTTTATTGTTCATCAAGTAACAACTCCTTGTATTCGTTAAGTTCTTTCATAAGCCTGTCAAGGCTGTCTATGGTGCATACCTTACTGCGCATGGCAGCACTGTCCCTTAAGTTTTTAATATACCAGGCAATGTGCTTTCTGGCTTCACGTACGCCTATGTACTCGCCCTTAAGCTCAACCGCCATATTAATCTGCTCCATAAGCGTATCCATTCTTTCGACTATACTTGCTCCGGGAATTTCCTCGCCTTTTTCAAGGAGGCTTAAAACTTCTCTGAACAAAAAGGGATTACCTCTTGCCCCTCTGCCTATCATAACGGCATCACAGCCCGTACGCTCAAGCATTAGCTTGGCATCGCGGCTGGTCTTAATGTCACCGTTACCTATTACGGGTATTGAAACGGCATTTTTAACCTTGGCAATAATACTCCAATCGGCATTACCGCTGTAGTACATGGCACGAGTACGGGGATGCACGCATATGGCATCGGCACCGTTTGCCTCAAGAGTTTTGGCAATGTATTCCACATCTGCCACCTCTTCAAATCCGCTTCGTATCTTGCAGGTAACAGGCACGGGGCTTTGGTCCTTTACTGCCCGTACAATACGCCCCATAAGCTCGGGGCTTTTAAGAAGGGAGCTTCCGTCACCGTTATTTGCAACCTTGGGAGCAGGGCAACCCATATTGATATCCAGAATTTTGCCGCCTGTAGACAAAGCTTTGGGCACACTCTCCGCCATAATGTCGGGTTCATGACCGAATATCTGCACCGCCAAAGGCTCCTCTCCTTCGGTGGTCTTTAAAAGCTCCATGGTCTTTTTATCATTAAAATGCATTGCCTTGGAGCTGACCATTTCGGAGTACACCAAACCTGCACCGAATTTCTTGCACATAACACGAAATGGCAGGTCTGTAACCCCTGCCATAGGTGCAAGAAAAACATTGTTTTTAAGTTTAATGTTTCCTATATTCATATTATTCTCTCAATCTCTGTGATGAAGCATGCTGTTGAGCTCATCAAGGAAGGTATTTACGTCCTTGAACTCTCTGTAAACAGATGCAAATCGTACATATGCAATATCGTTCATCGCTTTGAGCTTATCCATAACCAGCTCACCGATTTCCGTAGAGGAAACCTCTCGGTCAAGCTTGTTGTTAAGGCTTGTTTCTATTTCCAGAACCGCCTTCTCTATCTCGGTAAAGCTTACAGGGGTCTTTTCGCAGGCGCGAAGGATACCGTTCATAAGCTTCTGTCGGTTATACACCTGACGTTTACCATCCTTTTTCATAACCACAAGGGGTACCGATTCCACCTGCTCATAGGTGGTAAAGCGTCTTTCGCATTTGAGGCATTCTCTCCTGCGTCTTATGGAGCCGCCCTCTTCCACGGGCCTTGTATCTATAACCTTGCTTTCAAGATATTCACAATACGGACATTTCATATATTATTCCCTCATATATAGTGCAATTACTCAATAGGTCTGTTTAAGAATGTGGGGATTACTACATCATCTACATCGAACTTGGAGCTTGAGCCCATAGAGCCGAACAGTGCAGATGAACCCTGTGCCTCTTCAAGCTGAGCCTTGGGAGCTGAGCCCTCGAAGCCTGTTGCAACGATTGTAATAACAACCTCTTCGCCAAGAGAAGGATCGATTGATGTACCGAAGATGATATCTGCATCGTCGGATACGAGCTGATGTACAAGCTCGGATGCCTGCTCGATTTCCATAAGTCCGAGGTCGGAGCTGCCGGAAATATTGAGCACAACCTTGGTAGCACCGTCGATTGTAGTTTCAAGAAGAGGACTGTTGATAGCCATCTTAACAGCTTCCTCTGCTCTGTTTTCTCCCGTTGCACGGCCTATGCCCATGTGGCACACGCCTGTATTTCTCATAACGGACTGGATATCCGCAAAGTCAAGGTTGATGTATCCCGGTGATGTAATAAGGTCGGATATACCCTTGACACCCTGACTTAACACATCGTCTGCCATC
>CAYXPV010000149.1:0-5268 GCA_964467285.1 uncultured Oscillospiraceae bacterium | reverse complement strand
AGCTATTTGAAGAAACCGTATACCGGGATATTGCTTTTGGTCCAAAAAACCTTAAGCTTTCGAAGGAAGAGATTGATGAATGTGTAATGGAAGCAATTGAATTTGTCGGATTAAGCCCCGATATTTTAAATTCATCACCCTTTGAGCTTTCCGGTGGTCAGAAGAGGCGCGTTGCAATTGCAGGTGTTCTTGCTATGCGACCAAAAATTCTTGTTTTGGATGAGCCTACAGCAGGCCTTGACCCGGCTGCAAGAAATGATCTTCTTGCAAGGCTTAAGAAATTACATTCAGAAACATCAATAACAATACTTCTTGTATCTCACTCAATGGAAGACATAGCAAATACTGTTGACAAAATTATGGTGCTTTCAAAAGGGACACTCAAACTTTTTGATACTGTTGAAAATGTATTTTCACGCAGTGAAGAACTGAAGAAAATTGGTCTTGATGTTCCGCAAATTTGTGAAGTTACTATGCAACTAAAAAAATCGGGTATAGATATTGACAGCTATTATAATGTTGAAATCACATCCGATGCTTTATACAAGCTTATTACAGGAGCAAAAAATGCTTAAAGACATAACCTTGGGACAATATTATCCGTCTGATTCAATTATTCATAAGATTGATCCCAGAATCAAAATTTTATCATTAATATTTATAATTATTGCTGTTTTTATAAGCAAAACACCGATTGCTTTTGGAATTGGAATTTTATTCAACTTTGTTTTAATTATAATTTCAAAAATCCGTTTTAAAACCATAGTTAATGCGGTTAAACCGGTATTGTTTTTAGTGTTATTCACAGCTGTAATTAATATTTTTCTTACAAAAGGTGAAGCCGTTTTCAGCTATAAATTCATAGTAATTACAAAAGAAGGTATATATTCTGCCGTTTCAATGGCAATAAGGATTATTTTGCTTGTTTCATACACATCGTTACTAACATTTACAACTTCACCAATCAGACTTACCGATGGTATTGAATCCTTGCTTAAACCTTTTTCAAAAATAGGTTTGCCGGCACATGAACTTGCAATGATGATGACTATTGCTTTGAGATTTATACCCACATTACTTGAAGAAACAGACAAAATTATAATGGCTCAAAAATCCCGCGGAGCAGACTTCGAAAGCGGAAATATATTAAGAAGAGCCAAAGCTCTTATTCCGATTCTTGTACCTCTGTTTATTAATTCCTTTAGAAGAGCAGATGAACTTGCTACTGCTATGGAATGCAGATGCTATAGGGGAGGGGAGAATCGTACTAAGCTTAAGGAACTAAAAATCCGTTATTTTGACATAATCGGATTTATGATTTCTCTATCTTTCTTCGGATTTATAATTTTAGTTGGAGTTTTTAAAATATGAGTCTACGTAATTATTTATTAAGATTGCAATATGACGGTTCCAATTATCACGGTTATCAGATACAGCCTGTTGCTGTTACGATTCAGAAAACAGTAGAAGATGCACTTACGCATATTCTTACAGCAGAAACTCACATTAACGGCTGTTCAAGAACCGATGCAGGCGTTCATGCCATGGAATATGCATGTTCTTTTTTTGCTGATACACCCATTCCTGCAGATAAAATTCCCGTAATATTGAACAACAAATTACCTTTGGATATTCGTGCTCTGACTTGCGATTATGTAAATGATGATTTTCACGCAAGGTTTGATACTGTTTCAAAAACATATTTGTACAGGATAAATTGCTCAAATTCAACTAACGTTTTTACACGAAATTACGAATGGCAAGTTCGTAAATCTCTTGATTACGATAAAATGTGCGAAGCATGCAAATATTTTATCGGCGAAAAAGATTTCAGGGCATTTATGACCTCGGGTGCCGACGTTGAAACTACCGTAAGAACCATATATGACCTGTGTATAGAAAAGCCAAAAGATGATATTTTGGAAATTTATATAAATGCAAACGGTTATTTATATAATATGGTCCGCATTATTACAGGAACACTTGTTGAAGTCGGACTGGGCAGAATCACACCCGAATATGTTTCGGATATAATATCGGGTTGCAATAGAGAAAAGGCAGGTCCCACAGCACCGCCACAGGGATTATATCTTTTTAAAGTTAATTACTAGGAGTGTTTTTGTTTGAAGGATAATAACGAAGAAAAAATCATATCATTTCCCAATGCGGATAAAGATAGTGTCACAATTGAAAATGAACCTAAGGATAAAAAACTGAAAAAAAATGACGAACCTTCAAAGGTATCATATAAAAGGGTATTCTTTTACTTTGCATTGATATTATCCCTTTCGCTTATTATATATCTTGTAGTCAGAGATACTTCTTTTGATTCTACAAATACCATAAACGAAAGTCCGATTATACTTTCAGGTGCAAACAATTTTGATTACGCCCGCTATCGTGAAGGATTTATCGTTGCGAAAGATGGAAAAATAAGCTGCTATAATACAAACCAGGAATTACAATGGGAGTATTCATCTTCCAAAACTTCACCCACAATAATTACCAACGATAATTACTGTCTTGTATATTATACCGAAAATAAAGTTGCTTTAGTTACAGACGGTAATGATGTATCAACTATCAATACTACAGGAAATGTTATATACGGACATGTAAATTCCAACGGATGGTGTGTACTTTTTGTTGAAGAAGCAGGCTTAAACAACAAAATAATTGTATATGACGATGACGGCGAACAGGTATACCTTCGCCAGAATGCAGACAGGCACATCCCATATGCATTTATTTCTGATAATAATGACTACCTTATATCATTGGAAATGTTCCAATCGGAATCCGGACTTTCTACGGACATTAATATCGTAGATATCACCGAAACAAAAGATAACAAAAAGGCTATTAACTTCGGCAAAACTTTCATCAACGGTTTCTTTATGTATGATGACGATGAATTTGCTGTTATTACCGAAAATACGGCAGAAGGTTATGATACAGACGGAGAACTTTGCTGGAAAACAGAAATCAAACAACCAATCGTGAAATATGCATATAACAACGATGATATTTTTGCTTTGATATTAAATGAAGATGATTCTGCAGCAACCGGTTCAGAAGTAAGATTTTTTGAAACAGACGGAGGTGTGATTGCTTCCTATAAAACTGATAAAAAAATTACAGATGTTGATGTTTGCGACAACAATGCTCTGTTAAGATCTGATCGGGAATTGATTTTGATTAACACAAAAGGGAAATTTATAAGTACAGCAAAGGTTATGTATGACATTAAAGATTCTGTATTTATAACTACTAAAAAATGTTCCCTTATTCTTACATCTTCTGAGGAATTACGTTTGATTCCGTTAGAATAAAAGGAGATATTTTATGTTATTTGATTTTATATTTGCATTTGCCTTTTTGGGTTCAATTGCAAAAGGGTATATAAAAGGTTTTCCCAGAACAATATTTAATTTAATCGTTTTTGTCCTGGCTGTTATTCTTACTGTTTCGCTATTTGATACAATTGGTGATTTGTTTTTGGATACGAAGATTGGAGCATCATTTTCCGAGGACATTTCACAGGAAATAAGCGAAATAATAACACAGCATAAAGATAAACCTGAGAATACGCCGTACCTTTCCTCGATGCTTAAACTCACGACAGAAGAAAATAATGTTGATATTTCCAATGTTTCCGATTCTATTGCAGATAATACCGTAAAAACTTTGGTAATGATTCCTTTTACAGTTCTTTTAATTGTACTTGCAAATATAGTTTTTATGATTATCAAAAAGATAATTTCAAAAGTTCCCGGACATTCAATTATCGGCGGTATTGATAAATTACTTGGTTCGGTTTGCGGTATGGTTTACGGTATAATTATAGTAGGTGTTTTATTTGTGGTAACATCATTTCTGCAATTTATACCTTCAGGTAATTTTCTCAATGAACAGTTTAATTCATCAGCAGTTGTAATACTTATAAATGACTTAATATTTTAGTTTGGGATGTGATTAAAAATGATTTATGCTTTAATGGCAGATGGTTTTGAAGAAATAGAGGCTCTTGCTTTTGTTGATATTCTAAGAAGGGCAGACCTTGAAATACAGACTGTTTCGATAACGGATAATAAAACAGTTACCGGTGCTCATAATATTTCAATTACTACAGATATAACCATATCTGAAATTGAAGATAATTATGATATGTTGTTTTTACCCGGCGGATATCCCGGATATGTTAACCTTGGCAATTCAAAAGAAGTTATCGAATTACTGTATAATGCAAACAGTAGTAATAAATATATAGTTGCCATTTGCGCTGCACCTTCAATTCTCGGTAAAGAGGGCATACTCAAATCACACCACGCTTGTTGTTTTCCTTCCTTTGAAAATGAACTTAAGGGTGCGGAGGTTTTATTTGAAGATGTGGTTATTTCAAAAAATATAATAACATCACGCGGTGCAGGTACGGCACATAAACTTGGTTTTACGATTGTGGAGTTGTATAAAGGAAAAGAGATTGCGATGAATTTATCTCGCACAATGCTTTATAATGCAGATTGAAAAGCATTTCAGACAGAAAAACAAAGTAGGAAAGATTCGGTGAGTTCGAATGATAATTTCGCAAAATAAAAATTTTGCGAAAAGGAGGAGGTTAAAAATGCTGAAAAAGCCTTCAAAAGATAAATATACCGATGTACCGCAAATACTGAGAGATTATCTTAATTTTATGATTGTTATAAAAGGCAAATCTCCAAATACGGTTCGTGAGTATTATTATGATTTAAGAATGTTTTTTAGATTTGTATATGCCACAGCCAACAATATTCCTCTTTATGATATTAAAAATGTCAATTTAGATGACTTTGACGAGAAAATTTTAACTGAGATTTCCCTTGGTGATTTGTATGAATTTATGGCATACATAAATAATAACCTTTCTGACAATGATAACTACCGCGCACGCAAAGTTGCCAGCCTGAAATCTTTTTTTAATTATTTACATGTAAAAGTTAACTTTATAGAAAATAATCCTGCAGCCAACCTGGATTCACCCAAAATAAAAAAGCGAATGCCTCGTTATCTTTCTCTTGAAGAAAGCGTAAATTTCCTCAACAATATAGACGGCAAATATCAAGCTCGTGATTTCGCAATATTTACCCTGTTTTTAAATTGCGGTTTACGATTATCTGAGTTAGTTGGGATTAACCTTAAAAACATTAATTTCGCAAAACGTACGCTACGCGTTATCGGTAAAGGAAACAAAGAACGTAAAGTTTATTTTGATGCACGAACAAAATTACA
>CAYXPV010000148.1:0-5296 GCA_964467285.1 uncultured Oscillospiraceae bacterium | reverse complement strand
CCTGCCGAAGCTGAAATTTCCAGCCATCAGCTTATGCTCCGTGCAGGTCTTATCCGTAAGCTCGCTTCCGGTGTATATGCTTACCTGCCTCTCGGTCTTAAGGTACTTAAGAATATAGAAAAAATCGTTCGCGACGGTATGGACTCTCACGATGCTCAGGAGCTTCTTATGTCTGCCCTTCTTCCTAAGGAAATGTACGAAGCTTCCGGCAGATGGGAAGTGTTCGGTCCTTCCATGTTCCGTCTTAAGGACAGAGGCGGCAAGGACTACTGTCTGGGACCCACTCATGAGGAAATATTTACAGATACTGTTAAAGCTGCAGTTCAGTCTTACAAGCAGCTCCCCATGACTCTTTACCAGATTCAGACAAAGTACCGTGACGAAATCCGTCCCCGTTTCGGTGTTATCAGAAGCCGTGAATTTGTAATGAAGGATGCCTACAGCTTTGATAAAGACGAGGCAGGTCTTGATGCATCCTACAAGAATATGTATGATGCATACAGAGAAATCTTCGATAAAATGGAGCTTGACTACCTTATAGTAGATGCTGACTCCGGCGCCATGGGCGGAAGCGGTTCTCAGGAGTTTATGGTTAAATCCGAAATAGGCGAAGATACCATTCCCTACTGTGAGGATTGCGGTTACTGTGCAAACGAGGAAAAGGCTGTTGCCATTCCCGAAACACAGGAAAACGATGCTCCCATGGGTGAAGTTAACAAGGTATATACACCCAATGCAGGTACTATAGAAGATGTTACAAACTTCCTTGGCAAAACCGCAAAGGACTTTGCTAAGACTGTTATTTACAAGGCAGACGACAAATTCGTTGCCGTTGTGGTAAGAGGCGACCGTGAAGTTAATGATGTAAAGGTTGTTAACGCTCTTGGCGGTGCCATTGACTTTGACTTGGCTCCCCTTGATGACCTTATGGAAATAACCAATGCCAAGGCAGGCTTTGCAGGCCCCGTCGGACTTAACATTGACGTATATGTAGACAACGAAGTTGCCGCTATGAAGAATATGATTGTAGGTGCAAACGAAAGTGACTACCATCTTGAAAATGTTAATATAGGCAGAGATTTTGAAGCTACCGTAATCGGCGACTTCAGAAATGCCGTTGAGGGTGACCTTTGCCCCAACTGTAAGAAAGCCAAACTTAAAACCTGCAGGGGTATTGAGGTTGGTCACATCTTTAAGCTTGGCACAAAATATTCCAAAGCCCTTGAATGTACCTTCCTTGACGAAAACGGCAAAGCTCAGGTTCCCATTATGGGTTGCTACGGTATAGGCGTTTCCAGATGTCTTGCGGCAATAATCGAGCAGAACTGTGACGAAAACGGCATCATCTGGCCTATGAGCGTTGCTCCCTACAAGGTTACGGTAGTTCCCGTAAACGTAAAAGACGATGCACAGCGCCAAATGGCTGAGGATATCTACAAGAAGCTTTCCGATATGGGTATCGAAGTTATGATTGATGACAGAAACGAAAGAGCCGGTGTTAAATTTAACGATGCTGAACTTATAGGCATTCCCCTTAGAATCACCGTAGGCAAAAAAGCTTCGGAAGGCATTGTTGAATACAAGGTAAGAAAGACAGGAGAAATGTGCGAGCTTTCTCCCGAAGAAGCCATAAGCAAAGTAATTGAAGCAGTAAAATAATTTAAAATTAAACAGAGCTGTTTAAGCGAACCGTTGCTTTTCAGCTCTGTTTTTTCAAGGAGAATAAGATGCTTTTTTATATAATAGCCGCTTTACTCATAATTATCGACCAGGCATCAAAGTTTGCCACAATAAAATTCCTAAAGCCCGTAGGCTCCGTTACCCTCATAGGCGGTATATTTGACTTAACCTATGTGGAAAACCGCGGTGCAGCCTTTGGAATAATGCAAAACCACAGGTGGATTTTTATTGTACTGACCATAGTTATAACAATAGCACTTTTGTTTTATAAAATTAAATACAAACCTAAGGACAAGGTGCTTAACGCTTCCTTATGCCTTTTGGTATCGGGTGCCCTGGGAAATCTTATAGACAGGATATTCCGCGGATATGTGGTAGATATGCTTGAGGTTACGTTTATAAACTACCCTGTATTTAACGTTGCGGACTGCTTTGTGGTAACAGGGGCTTTCCTTCTGTCCTTTTATATTTTATTTATATACAAAGAGCCAAAAAAAGAGATGAAGAAAAATGACCAGATATGAAATCATATGCGACGAAAACGGTGTGAGAGCCGATAAATACATCAAAATAGAAAATATGCCCCGTTCTCAGGTTCAGAAGCTCATTGATGAAGGGAATGTAACGGTTAACGGTACAGTAATCAAAGGTTCCTATAAGGTGAAATTAAATGACATCATAGAGGTAAACGTCCCCGCGCCTGTTGAGCTTGACATAAAAGCGGAAAACATACCCCTTGATATTGTTTTTGAAGATGAGCATATGCTTGTAATAAACAAGCCTCAGGGTATGGTGGTACACCCTGCCGCAGGTAACTACGAGGGAACCCTGGTAAATGCTCTTATGTATCATTGCAAAGACTCCTTAAGCGGTATAAACGGCGTAATGCGTCCCGGAATCGTACACCGTATAGACAAGGATACCTCGGGGCTTTTATTGGTGGCAAAAACCAACGAGGCACACCTCTCCCTGTCGGAACAGATTAAAAACAAAACTGCACACAGACATTACATTTGTATAGTATGCGGTATAGTACCAAACAAAAAAGGTATTATAGATGCTCCCATTGGCAGACACCCTACCAACAGACTTAAAATGGCGGTTACACCCAATAATTCTAAGGAAGCCGTAACTCACTTTGAGGTACTTGAACATCTCAATAATGCAAGCTACGTTGCCTGTGATTTGGAAACGGGAAGAACACATCAGATAAGAGTCCATATGCAATATATCGGTCACCCCATAATGGGCGACCCCCTTTATTTAAATAAAAATGCATACAACTTACCCGGTCAAGCACTTCACGCAGAAAGAATAAGCTTTGACCACCCGGTAACGGGCGAAAGAATGGAGTTTACCGCAGAGCCTCCGAAATATTTTGTTGAACTTTTAGATAAACTCAGAAAGGGAGAATAGAATATGTTTTTACTTAATGAAAGTGAAATCGAAAGATTAAAAGCAAAAGCAAAAAAGCATCCCGAATTTATCGAAAAAATAGAAAAAGCAAACGAAGATGTAAGAAGGAAAATATATATTCAGGAAACCGGAAAGGCTACCTGGAGCCACTACTACCTTTGCCCCAAGCATACGGTACGCCTTATTTATGATTATGATAACCCTCACGAGTACGTATGCCCCATAGACGGCGAAGTCTTTACCGGTGAGCCCTACGAAGGTGCATGGTGGCGAAACACTATAGAAAAAAATAAAATTGCTGCCTTTGAGCTTGCCGTAGCCTACGTTGCAACCGAAAATGAAAAATATCTAAAAACCGTTCACAAGATTCTTTTGGGTTATGCCAAATACTATCCCGACTACCAAGTCCACGGCGATATCCCCTACAACCATCCCGGCAAAGCAACTTCTCAGGCTTTGGATGATGCCACTTTTGGTGTATATCTTGCAAAAGCATATGACCTCACCAAAGATACATTTACCCCGGAAGAACAAAAATTAATTGAAAATAATCTCCTCCTTGAAATCGGTTCCCATGTGAAGCGAGAGCTTGTTGACCAGATACATAATCACGAAGCGGCAAACTGTGCGGCATTGGGTGTTATAGGCATTATTCTGGGCAGAGAGGACTTTATAGAAAGAGCCGTAAATGAAAAATACGGCATCAAATATCAGCTTGACCACGCCATACTTGAAGACGGCTTATGGTTTGAAGGTACTGTAGGGTACCATGAATATGCACTCTTGTGGTTCATTGAATTTGAAAAGATAGCCGTGAACACAAAATACAGTCTTATGAAGGACCCTCATTACAGAGAAAGACTCCGTACAATGCTCACCTTTACGCAAAAGCTTGTAAAGAAAGATCATTCAATTCCCCTTTTAAACGACGGAAGTCAAAGCTATGAAACCAAGTACAGTATATTTGAGTTTGGCTACAAAATGATTCCCGACAAAAAAATTCTTTTTTATTTATATGAATGTATGGAAGCTTTGCCCCGTCTTGGCGTAGATTCTTTATTATATGGTGACGAGGAGCTTCCTCCTCTCGGTACTCATAATTATGAAAATTATTTTGCAAAATGCGGAAGTAATCTTGCCATAATTCACGGAAGCGTTGAAAGACATTTCCTGAACAAAGCTATGCCCTATGGCGGTGAGCACGACCACTACGACAGGCTCTCCGTAAGCTTTTCCGCTTTCGGAAAAGATATATGTGCCGACCTTGGAACAGCAAGCGGTTACGGTGCGCCACTCCACTACGCATACTTTAAAAACACGGCAACCCACAATACCGTTGTAATTAACGGCGACAATATGCCACCGGAGAACTGCAAGGTAAATGAATACAGAGAAAATGCTCCCGATGACATCTATATGGATACATCGGTGGAATGGAAGGGCAATTTTACCATGCCCGATTCCATTTACATAAAAGCATGGGTTGACGAAAGCTACCTTGGTACAAAGATGAGAAGAATTGTACAATGGTACGACAAATACTTCATAGATATATTTACGGTTGATTCACCAAATGAACTTAAAAAGGAATGGACCTGGCATATTGACGGCGAGCTTGTAACAAATCATTCAGACACCCAAGAAATTGCCTCTTTAAGCGACAAAAATCCCCAGGCGATACTTCATGACATTTTAAGTCATAAACCTGCAGGTGTAATCAAAAACACCTATGACTGCCACAAATGCAAGCTCGACATACATACCCTTGCCGACGGAAAAGAAATGATATATGCCAAGGGACCTGCAAACCCATCTACCAGAGATATAAGCTTTTTACTTGAAAAAACAAATGACAAAAAAACGGTTTATGTAAATATTATCGAAGCTTATCAGGACGAAGCTTTGATAGACACGGTAGATATAAAGAATGAAAACGGGAAAATTACCGTTACAATTACAGAAAAGAACGGTAAAATCAGAAATTTTGAAAAAATAATGGCATAATAATATAAACGATGCAATTCATTACAAATTGCATCGTTTGTTTTTTATCTTGAACCACCACCGAAACCGCCGCCGGAGAATCCTCCTCCGCCACCGCTTGATGAAGAACCGCCTCCGCCGCCGGAACGTGCTGCTTCGCGATTCTTAGCTTTAGTAGAAGCATTGTTGATGGTTTTGCTGATTCTGTATAAGCAGC
>CAYXPV010000147.1:0-5340 GCA_964467285.1 uncultured Oscillospiraceae bacterium | reverse complement strand
GGTTAATAACTTCTTAAAGCCCGGACTTCAAGATTTGTGTGTGTCCCGTTCTTCCTTTAAGTGGGGCGTTCCTGTTCCCTTTGACGAGGATCACGTAATCTATGTATGGATAGATGCTCTTTCCAACTATATCACAGCTCTCGGCTACTCCGTAGACGAAAAGGGCGAGCTTTACTCAAAATACTGGCCTGCAGATGTTCACATCATCGGTAAGGATATCTTAAGATTCCACACCATTTACTGGCCTATTATACTTATGGCGTTGGGTGAGCCACTTCCGAAGCAGATATTCGGTCATCCCTGGCTTCTTTCCGGCGGTGACAAAATGAGTAAATCCAAGGGTAATGTGCTTTATGCCGATGACCTTGTAAAGCATTTTGGTGTAGATGCCATCCGTTATTACCTCTTAAGGGAAATGCCTTTTGCGCAGGACGGTACCATTACTCTTGAAACCATAATTGCACGCTACAATGCTGACCTTGCAAACACATTGGGTAACCTTGTAAACAGAACTGTTGCAATGGTAAACAAGTACTTTGGCGGCATTATCCAAAACCCCAATGCAGAAGGTGAATTTGACGGCGAACTCAAAGCCTTTGCTCTTGAAACCGTAAAGGAAGTAAGTGCAAAGATGGATGAGCTCAAAGTGGCAGATTCCATTGAAGCGGTAATGAATCTTGCAAGAAGAAGCAACAAGTACATTGACGAAACAATGCCTTGGGCTCTCGCCAAGGACGAAGCTAAGTCCGACAGACTTAAGACTGTTCTTTGTAACCTTATAGAGTCCATAAGATACATCGGTGTTCTCATAGCTCCCTTTATGCCCGAAACAGGTGCGGCAATTCTTAGTGAAATAAAGGCTGCAAACACAGACTTTGGTTCCCTTGACACCTTTGGTGCGGCAAATGTTGAAGTAGGTGGGGCAGTTCCCCTCTTTGCAAGACTTGACGAAGCCAAGAAGCTCAAAGAAGTGGAGGACGACCTCTTTACTGCTCCCGATCCGGAGCCGGAAGAAGAGGAAGAAAAGAAACCCGAAATTTCCATAGACGATTTTGCAAAGATGGAACTTAAGGTTGGTCTTGTTCTTGAAAGCAAGCCCGTGGAAGGTGCAAAGAAGCTTCTTGTATCCCAGATTAAGATAGGCAAGGAAGTAAGACAGATTGTTTCCGGTATTGCACAGTACTATAAGCCCGAAGAACTTGTAGGCAAGAAAGTTGTTGTAGTAACTAACTTAAAGCCTGTTAAATTAAGAGGTGTTCTTTCCGAAGGTATGGTTCTTTGTGCATCCAAGGGTGACAAGCTTTGCATAGTAACTCCCGATGGAGAGATGGAAGATGGTTCCGAAGTTTGTTAGTATAAAAATATTAAAATCAAAGCCGCCACTGGCGGCTTTGTATATTTGAAGGTGAAAAAATGCTTTTTGATACGCACGCACATTTAAATGATGAACGTTTCAATGAAGACCGCGACTTACTGATACAATCCTTAAAAGAAAACAGTGTAGAAGCATACTGCGAAATTGCCTACGATATGGCAAGTTCCTATGCGGCATATGATTTAAGCCAAAAGTATGATTATATTTATGCGGCAGTTGGTGTTCATCCCCACGATGCCAAGGATATGACCGAGGAAGATTTGCCAAGGCTCAAAGAACTTTTGGCAAAGGATAAGGTTGTAGCGTTGGGCGAAATAGGCCTTGACTATTATTATGACAATTCCGAAAGAGATGTTCAAAGGCTGTGGTTTGCCCGTCAGCTTGATTTGGCGAAGTTGGTGGGTATGCCAATTACCGTTCACAGTCGTGATGCTATGGAAGATACTATAAATATCCTTAAAGAACACGGAGGCGGTGACGGTATAATTCATTGTTATTCCGGAAGCAAGGAAAGTGCAAAAATTCTTCTTGATATGGGTTACTATATTTCCTTCGCAGGACCGTGTACTTTCAAAAATGCCAATTCAATTCTTGAGGTTATAAAGTATGTTCCCGAGGACAGAATCCTTATAGAAACCGACAGTCCGTACCTTGCCCCCGTACCTTACAGAGGTAAGCGTAATTGCCCCGTATATGTGGCAGAGGTGGCCAAAAAGATTGCGGAACTTAAAGGTAAAACCTTTGAAGAAATAGCAAAGATTACAATGGAAAATGCCAAAAGAGTGTACAGGATAAAATAAAATGCGATACCACATATTGACGGATGGTTCAATGTGTGGTATTATCTTTTTAGCGACAAAAATTTGTCGCCACATTAGCAGAGCAGATACTGCGCGTTAAGTGCTGCGGAATGGGAGTAGAGTCCGCAGACGAAGGGGGAGAATCCTCCGCGGTGCAGTCTTTCATCCGCTGTTACCAAAATGACGTTATATTTTATTTCGTAACAGCCCCTGCTTTAGTTTGAAAGGGGATTTTTTATGTCAAAAAACAACACAAAAACTTTTGGTGGCTTCTTTAAAGACACTCTTAAATTGCGTAAAATGTCTGTACGTGACCTTTGCACAATGGCAATGCTTGTGGCAATTACCCTTGGACTTTCCTATGTTTCGGGTTTCCTTCGTATAGGAGATGCCATTAAGTTTAACATCAGTTTTATATCTGTGTATGTTGGTGCAACATTGTTTGGACCTGTAGCAGGTGGCGTAATAGCTGCGCTTGCAGATGTGATATCTTTTATTGCAAACCCCACGGGAGCTTTCGTTCCTGTATTTACTCTTATGGAGTTTGTCAACGGTATGCTTTTTGGATTTTTTCTTTACAGAACTTCAAATACAAAACGGTCTTATTTATGGGTATTTGTTTTGATATTTATATGTGCAATTCTTCAGTTCTGTGTAAATATGTTCTGGAGAACATACGAGCTTGTAAGGCTTTATTACGGTGTTGATAAGTTTTGGGTTTTGTTTGTTTCGCGTTTGCCCGGTAATGTTGTTATGGTGGCTTGCAAGGCGGCAGTAGTTATGCTTCTGGAGCCTTATATGGATAAATTCAGAAAAATTGTAGTTAAATAATAAATAGAGGTGCTTGGTATGAAATGTGTAAGGTGCGGATATACACTAAAGGATGATGCAGAGTTTTGTAATAATTGCGGTATTAAAGTACCGCCTCCTGCGGTTCATTGCCACAATTGCGGTTACACATTGAAAGCAGGTTCGTCCTTCTGTGAGAAATGCGGTGCATCTTCGATAAAACAGATCAAGCAGAAAAAAAGATTTTTCGGTAATGTATTTGGTAGTGCAAAAAAATGGGTATTGATTTTGTTACTGGTAATATGTGTGCTTACAGCGATAATATATTTTATGAATCGATACGAGGACAGAATTGACGTTGCGTGCGGACATTTTCATATGGTGGCTTTAAAAGAAGACGGAACAGTTGCTACTACAGGAAATAATGATTACAATCAATGTGACGTAAATGATTGGAAGGATATTACAGAAATATCCGCATCTTTCGGGCATACCGTTGGACTCAAAAGTAATGGAACGGTTGTTGCCGTGGGTGATAATAGCGATGGAAGATGTGATGTGGATAGCTGGGAAGACATAGTTGCCATATCCGCAGGGGAAACTCACACTCTTGGTCTTACAGAAGACGGCAGAGTTGTGGCTGTAGGAAGTAACGAATACGGTCAGTGCGATGTTGAATACTGGGAAGATATAATTGCAATATCTGCAGGCGGTGGTTTTAGCCTTGGTTTAAGAAAGAACGGAACCGTAGTGGCTGTTGGTGATAATAAATTTGGTCAGTGCGACGTTGATGAATGGACAAGCATAAAGAAAATTTCTGCAGGTACAGCTCACTCCCTTGGACTTAGGCGAAATGGTACTGTGGTAGCTGTAGGTGCAAACGAAGAGGGACAATGTGATGTGGAAGACTGGAGAAATATATCCGAGATTTCAGGCGGTTGGATACATAGTGTTGGGTTGAAAAAAGACGGAACGGTGGTTGCCGTCGGAAACAATGCATATGGTCAATGTAATGTTGAATATATGGAAGACATTGTCAATATTTCCGCAGGCAGAGCTTTTACTATGGGTTTAAAGAAAGATGGTATGGTTTCTGCTGCAGGTACTGACATATTATATGATGGTTCAGTTAGTGATTTAAACTACGATTGATGCAAAGGTGGTTTTTTAATGAAATGTACAAAGTGTGGGTATGAGTTAAGGGGTAATGCGGCTTTCTGCCATAAATGCGGCAGTAAAGTTGAGCCTATGATAGAACGTTGTGCTTCTTGCGGATATGCTTTGGCAGAAGATGCGTGCTTCTGCGATAAATGCGGAACTCCTGTTTCTGTTCAGAATGTCAAAATTGTGACCGAGGAATCTTCTAATAGAGCAGTGCAGAAGCCCAAAACCAAAAAGAAAAAGTGGATATGGATTACTGCAATATGTCTTGTGCTTGTTATGGGGAGTTCTGCAGGACTTGTGTGGTATATACAGTCTATGGATGATATAATAGATGTTGCCGCAGGTGGAGCGCATACTGTAATTTTGAGAAGAAACGGAACTGTGGAGGCGACGGGAGGAAATAGATATGGTGCGTGTGATGTGGAGAGTTGGAAGGACGTAGTGGAAATTGTCGCGGGTGAAAACCATACAGTAGGATTAAAGGAAGATGGAACAGTAGTTGCTGTTGGCGATAACCAATTTGGTCAATGTGATGTAAAAAATTGGAAAAACATTGTGTCGGTATCTTCAATATGGAATACTACGTTAGGGCTTAAAGACGATGGAACTGTAGTTGCTGTTGGTGATAACGAGTTTGGTCAATGTGATGTTGAAGATTGGAAAAATATTGTTGCAATATCCGCTGGCGGGAAACACTCGCTAGGCTTGAATGATGACGGTACTGTTGTCGCAGTTGGCAATAACGATTACCACCAATGCGAAGTTGAAGAGTGGGAAGGTATTGTTGAAATATCAGCAAGCCTGACTCATAGTGTTGGATTGCGGGACGATGGTACTGTGGTTACATATAAACCCCAAAAGTATGAACTGTACGACCAGGAACAATACAATGTGGAAGAGTGGAAAGATATTGTCAGTGTGTACGCCGGGAATGGAATTACGGTTGGGGTCAAAGGAAATGGGAAAATCGTTGTTGCAGGAATCGGCCAATACGGCATAAACAAAGTGAGCAGATGGAGGAATGTTGAAATATTGGATGTAGGTTATTGGCATGCCGTTGGTATCAAGGATGATGGTACAGTAGTTACGGAAGGCCTTGGAATAGCCGGTCAACGAGTAATTGATCAGTGGAATAAATAGTAAAAGCTAAAGTATTCACTTAACGGTGGATGCTTTAGCTTTTGTTAAATCGAATATATTTTTCTCATAGTG
>CAYXPV010000146.1:1672-5347 GCA_964467285.1 uncultured Oscillospiraceae bacterium | reverse complement strand
ATCTGCTTTTAAAGGTGTTACATTCTTCGAGAGCATCTTATTCATTATTTCATACACGCCATCATCTTCCAAAGGCATAATGTAGGAAAACACCTTGGAATAAAAATTCTTTAATATAGAGTATGCTCTGCCGCCACAAAGTGCCGCCCCTACCGCAAGGAATTTACCGTCAAAGTAGGGTCTTGTTTCCACATTGTCTGCATTAACGGGTACATGGGAAACTACGGAAACCTGACTTCCCGTACCTACATTTACAAGGACTCCGTCACCGATTAAAGTGGAAAATACGCTTGCCTGGTTGTCCCCTATTGCTACGGCTACAGGTATGCCCTTGTGGTCGCCTGCAAGGACAAAATCCTTTACTACCTGAGCATTATTGGCATCTGCACCCTTGCCGAAGCTCGCAAAGTCTGTATCGTGAATAACCGGAGTTTCAAGAGAGCATAATTTCATTACAAAATAATCGTGGATTGTGCAGTAGTTTACTGCCTCTTTGGGACGTATACCGTTTTCTCTGTTGTAGAAGTCGGTAACGGCACCATAGCCCGAGGAACTTTCCATATATTCGGCATAGGTGGTATCCTTGTAGGGCTCGTTGCCCCTTTCGTCCTGCCAAGTGTACAATGGGCTTACGGCATTACATTGGGCATCGGTATACACAATACCGTGCATCTGCCCGGTAACACCTATGGCATCTATGCCTTCTTTTAAAAAGTCATCCAGTATGCCAAAGGCTTTATCCATAATTATTTCCACAGACTGTATTCTTTCAAATGGCTTGCAATCCTTTATGAAAGCATCTGAATTTTTAGTAACGGATTTTATCACGGAGCCGTTTTCGCTATCCAGTATTATACCGCAGACACTTGTGGTGCCTATGTCTATTCCTGCAATTTTCATATTCAACATCCAATCTCTTTAGTCAAGGTGAAATACCTTCTTTAAATCCGTGGAAACAGGGCTGTTGTCCTCATTGGTTTCCATTATATCCGCCATATAGTCCCACCATTTACGGCATATCTCGGTTTTGGCAGATTCGTCCCAACGTTCCTCACTTTCAAGCTCTATATAGCCAAAGAGAGTGTTGGTTTCTTCGTCTAAGAATATGCTGTAGTTCTTTCCGCCGTACTCGTGTATCATTTCCTTCATTTCGGGCCAAAGGGCGTTGTGCCTTTTTTCGTATTCCTCAGCCATACCCTCGTAGAGCTTCATTTTAAATCCTTTAATCATCTATAAATCACCTTTCCTTTTTTAAACATTATATCACCCAAACAAAAAAATGGCAATCCCCACCAAGAGGACTGCCATCATTATTCAACTTATTGTATAAGCATCTCTTTTTGCTGTTTTGCATAGAGCTTTCTTACATTTATAAACGCCAAAACAATACAATAGAATGAGTACAGCGAGAAAATGACATATGTAATATGCTCTGTCTTACCGTTAAGCATAACCTGTACATTAAGTGTTATCTGAAGGATTCCGCTTAATATCCAAAGGTAGGAGTATTCGATGTATGCAAGCATTGTAAGTACCGATACCATAATGCCCACAAGAGTGGAAACATTGTCGAGTATTGCATAGTCCGAACCCATGGCCTTAAGTACTATGTAAAGTGCCGCAAAGCTCAACACAAAAAGCACCGAAACAACGATGCGGACTTTAGCGGACATCTTTTTGAATAGGGTTGATTTTTCGTAGGATTTCTTTTTCCAGTTTATAAAGGTTATAAGCTGCATAGGAAAGGAAAAAAGTATGGCACTTGCTGCATTTGCATACAAGCCCAGATATGCATAAATACCTGTATATATTATGGCATTTATCCCCCCTGCCAGGTAAGAGTAGCGATTGGCTTCTGCCTGTGATGCCATTATGAAAAGGGAAATAAAAACCGGAAATATTACAACAAACTTCTGTTTGAAAACTATTGATGTAGCCAATATCAGCACAAAGGTAATTGCTATAATCAGATTTTTAACCGTAAGGTAATTCTTGATACTTTTATTACTCATATAAATCCTCCATTCTGTCAAAAGACATAATATCACCCAAAGCGAGAAAAGGCAATACCCTATTGTGACATATTTTTTAAAAAATGTTGTTTTAAAGTAATTACACCTTGCATTCCGCCATATGCCGTAGTAAAATAGACCAAAGGGGTGAATATTATGCCTGATGCCGCCTACAAAAGCTACACAGAATACAATCTGGACATAGGAGATGCCGCCTTTACCTTTTTTACGGACAAAGGAGCCATATCGGATTCTGCCGAGGAAAACGCATCGCTCCACAGCCACGAGTTTTGTGAGCTGTTTTATGTGTCAAAAGGTGAAATAGAGATTAAAACCTCAGAGAACGTGTATCTTCTTAAAGAAAAGGATGCCGCCCTGATACCTGTCGGTACAGTCCATCAGACAAAGGCATCTCACAACTGTCAGAGGATTGTAATATCCTTTGTGTGCTCCAAAAGAAAAAACAAATCCCCGGATGGCTTCTACGGAAAATACCGTCACCTTACCGAAGGGGAGGTAATTATCTTCCGTGATTTTGCAGGTGCCGACTCCTTCCGCCGATTTGCCCGTTACTACTACGGCAACTACGGTGAGAAACGTCAGCTTATACTTTCGTGCCTTCATGAAATTGTAGTTCTTACCAAGGAATATGCAACACAGAAGGAATATAGCCGAGAAGATATCCTTCCCGACAGTACCATCTACCGCAATTACATAATAGCGGACTATATTTCTGCCAACTATGGGGAAGGCAGTCTTAAGGAACTTGCCAAAACCCTGCATCTCAGTTGTCAGCAAACCCACCGCATAATAAAAAGCATCTACAAAAAGACTTTCAGCCGGTGCATAAACGAGGAAAAAATGAAAAATGCTTTACTTATGGTACAAACCACTACCCTGCCCTTTGGGGAAATTTCCGCAATGCTTGGGTACAAATGTGTTCACAGCTTTTTCTCTGCATTCAAAAAACATTTTGGTAAAACACCCGGAACAGTACGAATTGAATACTCTGAAACTACTTAAAACTCCGATTCTGTCGGAGTTTTTTATTTGAGGGTATATTCAGAGAAATATATTTCAATAATATGCAAATAATAATTTTGTATTTTTGTCAAATTTCACAATATATTAAGATTATTCAAGCCCATTTCGATTGACATTAGCCAATACATAGTGTATAATTATTAATATCTTTTGGCATTTTTTAACAATAAAAGAAAGGCGTGTAATTCATATGAAAAAATCCGAAAATGTTGTTATAAAAGAAACATCTTTTATTGCCGGATTTGTTATTATATTAAGTGTGCTTATGGAAGCCGTATTTCTCATATGCGGCAAATGGGAACTTAAGGTTTTGCTCGGAAATGTTATTTCCGCCTTTTTTGCAATATTAAACTTTTTCCTTATGGGTAAAACCGTGGAAAAAGCTGTGGAAAAGGACCCGAGTGATGCAAAAAAATATATGAAAGTGTCACAGTCTTCAAGGCAGTTAATGCTTTTGGTGGTTGCCGTGGTAAGCATCGCCGTGCTTAAGACACACTGGTTAGCCACGCTGCTACCCTTACTTTTTCCAAGTTTTGCCATTGGGATAAGGTCATTTAAAGGAAATACTAAAAAATAGAATAATAATTAATGATGAAATTTCAAAATAAACTTAAGAAGG
>CAYXPV010000146.1:0-1662 GCA_964467285.1 uncultured Oscillospiraceae bacterium | reverse complement strand
CCCATGCAACAAGGTAAAAAAGCAAGTTTTGTCATTAAAGATATTTTGTATCTGGCAATGATGATATGTCCGCTTTTAATAGGAATATGCATCAAGATACTTACAAACACACCATCGGAGGGAATATCAATTTCGGGTGCTTTGGTTTTTATAGACAATATACCGACGCCTATACAAAACCTGGCAATTACCGAATCACAGGTTAACTCCTGGCTTGTTATGATTGCCATATTCGGACTTTGCCTGTTTTTAACTCACGGTCTTAATGCCGAGAAACCTACAAAACGTCAGCATATAGCCGAGCTGATAGTAGAAAAGGTACAAGCAATGGTTGACACCAATATGGGAGAGTATTTTTCAGGATACGCACCATTTATAGTAGCTATACTTGCTCTGTCTGCTTTTTCAAGTCTTATAAGTCTTGTAGGATTATTCCCGCCGACTTCGGACCTGAACGTAGTAATGGGATGGGCAATACTGGTGTTCATTCTGATTACCTACTACAAGCTGAAAGGCGGTGTATTCAGCTACCTGAAAGGGTTTACCGAGCCACTTTTTATTATGGCTCCCTTAAACGTACTCGGTGAAGTGGCAACACCGGTATCCATGGCATTCCGTCATTACGGAAATGTATTGTCCGGTGTGGTTATTTCGGTGCTGTTATCCGCAGCTCTTCAGGGGTTATCGTCATTGGTACTGGGGTGGCTCCCGGGGGTATTTGGAGAAATACCGTTTTTGCAAATAGGTATTCCGGCTGTTCTGTCAGTTTACTTTGACGTATTCAGCGGATGTATGCAGGCATATATATTTGCCATGCTTACAATGATGAATATAACAGGAGCTTTCCCACAAGAAGAATACGAAGAAAGAAAGCGAAAAAAGCTCGAAAAAAAACTTGCAAAAGCAAAGAAATAATTTAAAAAATTAAATTTTAGGAGGATTATATTATGTTAGCAATTGCAATTGGTATTGTTTTAGGATGTTGTGCACTTGGTGCAGGAATTTGTATGGGTGTTGGAGCTATCGGACCCGGTATCGGTGAAGGTCATGCCGTTGCAAAAGCGTGTGAGGCTATCGGTCGTCAGCCCGAAAGTAAAAGTGATGTTACATCAACAATGATCATGGGTTGTGCCATTGCGGAAACAACAGGTATCTATTCTCTTGTAATTGCAATTCTTTTGATTTTTGTTGCACCCGGAATGTTTATTGATCTTCTTTGAGTAATGTAATGATTATAACGGATAAATAAGGAGTTTAAAATGATACAGTCATTAGATGTCATATCTGTTAATTTGTGGCAGATTTTGATTTCTCTTGCGAATCTGGTAATACTTTTTCTTATAATTAAGAAGTTTTTGTTTAAGCCTGTAAAAAATGTTATGGAAAAACGCCGGAGTGAAATTGATGAGCATTATATTTCTGCCGAAAAAGCCGAAAAGGATGCTGAAAACAGTAAAAAGCTCTGGGAAGAAAAACTTCAGGGTGCTAATGATGAATCGGCGGCAATTATTTCAAGCGCAACCGAAAATGCCAGATACCGTGAAGAGAAAATCTTGGCCGAAGCCAGAGAACAGGCTGACGGTATTATTCGTCGTGCGCAGGCAGAAGCAGAACTTGAATATAAAAAGTCTGCTGACGGAATAAAGCGTGAAATTGTTGAAG
>CAYXPV010000145.1:0-5350 GCA_964467285.1 uncultured Oscillospiraceae bacterium | reverse complement strand
TCAAGGCTATGCGTAAGCTTGCCAAAGAACATTCTTGCGAAAAGGTTGGTGCAGACATCCGCAAGCTCTACAGCTGGAGCGACGAAGATAAACTCATCAATAACTGAGAGGCGATATTATGGTCAGCGAAAAATTAACCAAAGGGGCGCACAACGCCCCTCACAGAGCACTTTATCACGCTTTGGGACTTACAGAAGAGGAACTGAACAGACCTCTCATCGGAATTGTAAGCTCCTACAATGAAATAGTGCCCGGTCATATGAATATAGACAAAATAACCGATGCCGTAAAAATGGGTGTGGCAATGTCAGGAGGAACTCCCATAGTGTTCCCGGCAATTGCGGTATGCGACGGTATTGCCATGGGTCACAACGGTATGAAATATTCCCTCGTTACCCGTGACCTCATAGCCGATTCCACCGAGGCAATGACCTTAGCACACGGCTTTGACGGACTTGTAATGGTACCCAACTGCGACAAAAACGTTCCCGGTCTCCTTATGGCGGCGGCACGAACCAATATACCCACGGTATTTGTAAGCGGCGGTCCCATGCTTGCAGGTCGTATTGACGGCAAAAAAACAAGCCTTTCAAGTATGTTTGAGGCTGTTGGTGCATATTCTGCAGGAAAACTAAACGAGGATAAGCTCTGCGAGTATGAGTGCAAAACTTGTCCCACCTGCGGGTCCTGCTCCGGTATGTACACCGCAAATTCCATGAACTGTCTTACGGAAGCCCTTGGTATGGGACTTAAGGGCAACGGTACCATCCCTGCAGTATATTCTGCAAGATTAGAGCTTGCAAAGCATGCAGGAATGGCTGTAATGGAGCTTGTAAAGAAGAATATCCGCCCACGGGATATAATGACGGAAAAAGCATTTCATAATGCCCTTACCGTGGATATGGCTCTGGGTTGCTCCACAAACAGTATGCTCCATATTCCGGCAATTGCTCACGAGTGCGGCATAGATATAAATCTTGACATAGCAAATAAAATAAGTGCAAAGACTCCCAACCTTTGCCACCTTGCTCCGGCAGGTCCCGTATATATGGAAGATTTGCAAGAGGCAGGCGGGGTGTATGCGGTTATGAATGAGCTTTGCAAAAAAGGTCTCATAAACACCGATTGCATCACCGTAACCGGCAAAACAACAGGGGAGAACATAGAAAACTGTGTAAATCTCAATCCCGAGGTTATCCGCCCTATAGAAAAACCCTACAGTGAAACCGGCGGAATTGCGGTTCTTCGCGGTAATCTTGCTCCCGACGGAAGCGTTGTTAAACGAAGTGCAGTTTTACCCGAGATGCTTGTGCATCAGGGTCCTGCAAGAGTATTTGACTCCGAAGAGGAGGCACAAAGTGCCATAAATGCAGGAAAGATAAAACCCGGTGATGTGGTTGTTATCCGCTATGAAGGACCCAAAGGCGGTCCCGGTATGCGCGAGATGCTTAATCCTACCTCTGCCATTATGGGTATGGGGCTCGGGTCAAGTGTTGCCCTTATAACCGACGGCAGATTCAGCGGTGCTACCCGTGGTGCCTGCATCGGTCACGTATCTCCCGAAGCGGCAAGCGGTGGTATGATAGGCGTGGTTAAGGAAGGGGACATCATAAGCATCAATATCCCCGAAAACAAGCTTGAACTTTTAGTGGATGAAGAAGAGCTTAATGAAAGAATGAAGAATTTTGTGCCAAAAACAAAAGAGCTTTCCGGCTACCTCAAACGTTACGCCGCATTGGTTTCAAGCGGTGCGGAGGGAGCTGTGCTTAATTGAGTAATTTAAAAGAGCTTTCGTTGAGGCTTCACGGCGTATCAGTAATTCGTGATGTGCTTTCCGACGAAGTTATAAGAAGTCTGTCGGATTTCCTTGACCTGACCGAAGATGCCACCGAAGTCCAAAAGATAAAGCTATACACGGAATTTGTATCTGCTTTGTATCGCACGGGTGCAGATACTCTCGGCGCATATGTCCGCAAGCTTGTTTTTGAAAGTGAAAATATATATGTACGTACCGCAGGCAGAGGTGAAACACCCTCTGCCACGGTGCAAAAAAGCCTCAGGGAGGACTTAAAGACCTTTAATGAGGTTGCATCACTTTCTGCTGAGGAATTGCTTTTAAATCTTCCGAATTACAGCTTTTTACCACGATTTGACAATCAAAAGACAGATATTGTTAAGGAGTATTCAGACCGTCTGGAAAGTATAGGTAAATACGGTTACGGCGTGTATGCAAAATACCGTATGTTCTACATAGATGAGCATAATATCATCACTCCGGTGCAGAATCCCGATTCCACAAAGCTTTCCGACCTTATAGACTACAAGCGTGAGCAGAATGTAATAATGGATAACACAAGGGCACTTCTCTTAGGAAAGCCTGCGGCAAATATCCTTCTTACCGGGGATGCCGGAACGGGTAAATCTTCCACAATCAAGGCAGTGGCAAATGAGCTCCACACCGAGGGCTTAAGAATAATTGAAGTAAGAAAAGAACAGCTTTGCAAGATACCCAAAATTCTTGATGAGCTTACCGAAAATCCCCTTAAGTTTATTCTGTTTATAGATGATTTGTCCTTTACAAAAGATGATGACAACTTTAGTGCTCTTAAGGCAATATTGGAAGGTTCTGTATCCGCAAAATCCTCCAATGTGGTAATATATGCCACAAGCAACCGCCGCCACCTTGTAAAGGAGAATTTTACCGACCGTGAGGGAGACGACATACATTTTAATGATACTTTGCAGGAAATTCTTTCTCTTTCCGAAAGATTTGGCATCCAGCTTACCTTCAACCGTCCGGACAAAGCAACCTACCTTGACATTGTGCACACTCTTGCCATTAAAAACGGTATAAAGTTCGACGAGGCAAAGCTTGATGCTGCCGCAGAAAAGTTTGCATTAAAGCGTGGTATACGTTCTGCAAGGGCTGCAAAACAGTTGATTGACGGAATCGTAGCCGGTAGTATATCTCTTGAATGATAGTTTTGTGAAAATTTTTTTAAAGATATTGACATACTACTCCGGTAGGTGTATAATGTATAAAAATACACAGAAAGGGTATAAATGATGATTTCTGCATTTAATTCATTCGCAATAATTATATACATTATTATCAGCATAATTATTATTGGTTATGCTTATTTGTGTATGTATATGTTGCCTGTGAGTGAAGGAAATCGGTTTTAAAACACCCGGTACAATTTTTAAGCTTTTAAAGTCTCACTTGTAACATACAGGTGAGGCTTTTTTATTTTACTATTTAAAAAGGAGGTCATAATATGGATGGCGAGTTAGTTTTGGTTGCAGACGGCGATATGAGGATTCGCAACCTTATTAATATTACACTCAAAGCACACGATTACAAATGCATCACGGCAAGCGGCGGTGAAAGTGCCATTATTATGGCTTCCTCCAATAATCCGGGTATTGTCCTTCTAGAAGTTGGACTTCCCGATATGGACGGAACCGAGGTTATACGGAAAATTCGTTCATGGTCCGATGTGCCCATTATGGTTATAAGTTCACGCAGAGAGGACCATGACAAGGTTATGGCTTTGGATGCCGGCGCAGATGACTATATGACCAAGCCATTTTCCGTGGAAGAGCTTCTGGCAAGACTTCGCGTAATGGAGCGCAGAGCGCATCAGGGAGCCAACCATAAAGAAAACGATTCCGTATTTGTAAACGGTGATTTAAAAGTAGATTATGCTTCAAACTGTGTGTATGTGGGAGATGAGGAATTGCATCTTACGCCCATTGAATATAAACTTTTATATATGCTGAGCCAGAATGCAGGTAAGGTGCTTACCCATACGGATATTACAAGAGAAATCTGGGGTAACAGTTGGGATAGCAGTGTTATGACACTTCGTACCTTTATGGCAGGTTTAAGAAAAAAGCTCCATTCCCGAAGCGACTTTGAATATATATGCACTCATACGGGAGTAGGGTACAGGATGCAGAAAATCTGAAACATAAAGAACCCCGGATATTGTTTCATCCGGGGTTGTGATTATACGTTTTTTAATAAGTCCTTAAGAGTAATTGAATCAAAATAATTATTGACCATATCATGAAATTCCTTCCACATGGGCAGGGTGGGGCAGGTATCTGCTTTGTCGCAAGGCTCTGCACCGCATTCAAGACACTTAACGGGAGAAAGCCCTCCTTCCGCCAAGCGAAGAATTTCGCCTACTCTATACTCTTCCGGGCTTTTGGACAACTTGTATCCTCCGCCTTTTCCGTGGATTCCCTCAACCAATTTGTTTTTTGAAAGTACGGGCATAATTCTTTCAATGTATTTCAATGAAAGCCCCTGTCTTTCTGCAACGGACTTCATTGGCATATATCCTTCGCCGCTATGTTGTGCAAGGTCAAGAAGTACACGGAGGGCGTATCTGCCTCTTGTGGAAATCATCATAGGGATTACCTCCTTATTTTCCTAAAATATCGGAAAGATTATTCTGTATTTTTTCTGCCACATCCGGCTTGTTCATGGAGTATACGTGCACGTTGGTGATGTTGTTTGCATACAAATCTATAATCTGGTCTGTGGCATAGGCAATACCTGCCTGCTTCATAGCGGCAGGGTCGGAGCCGAATTTATCCACAAGGCTTTTGAATCTCTGGGGCATAAAGGAGCCGGAGAGTTTAACCGCTCTTTCTACCTGATTGCCGTTGGTTATGGGCATTATGCCGGGGATAACGGGAACGGTAATTCCTGCCTCGCGGATTTTGTATAAAAAGTTGTACAGAAGGTTGTTGTCAAAAAACATCTGTGTGGTTATAAAGTCACAACCGGCATCAACCTTTTCTTTAAGTCTTTTGATATCTTCCTTCTGATTTTCGCTTTCGGGATGAATCTCCGGGTAGCATGCACAACCTATACAGAAGGTTTCATCAGCCTCTTTAAGTTCATGTATAAGGTCTATGGCATAGCGGTAGTCCCACTTGCTTCTGTCGGCATCTTCAAGGTCTTTGGGAATATCTCCACGAAGCGCCATTATGTTCTGTATGCCGGCATCCTTAATATCCTTTATTTTTTGATGTACGGTTTCCTTTGTGGAGGACACGCAGGTAAGGTGGGCAAGGGTAGGCACTCCGTAGAGTTCCTTGATGTTCTTTGCAATGTCAAGGGTGTATCTGCTTGTACCGCCGCCGGCACCGTATGTAACACTCATAAATGAGGGTTTAAGCTTTGCAATTTCCTCAGTAGCGGTTTTTACGCTTTCAAAGCTTGGTTCCGTCTTTGGCGGAAAAACCTCAAAGGAGAGGGATAATTTTTCGTTTGTAAGTATGTCTTTTATTTTCATAAATTGTTGCTCCGTTCATAAGTTTATTTCAGTATACC
>CAYXPV010000144.1:0-5388 GCA_964467285.1 uncultured Oscillospiraceae bacterium | reverse complement strand
GTATATGTAAAGCCTGAATTCACATACACTCCTGCAAGCGTTACAGACATAAAGGATGCAGACGGCAACGACCTTCCCACGCTTGCAAATCTTACAGCCAATGACTTTAAGGAAGGCGACGTAATAAAGGTTTCCACAGATGCTGAAGGTTACCTTTCCAACATTAAGCTTTACTACAGAATTACCGAAAACCGTAATGTGGAAAAGTTTGAATCCAACACCTACGATTACCAGACAGCAAGCGGCTTTGTGTATGAAAAGGCTGCAAATGCTATAAGACTTCTTGCCACCACAGACAGAAATGAGCTTATAGGTGCAGACATAGCTACCACAATGCTCTATCCTGCGTCCACATCCTGCACATATGTAGTGTATGATTCCCAGGCTCCCGAGGGCAAGAGAGTTAAGGGCGGTGCATATTCCGACATTCTTCCCTTTGGAACGGTAGGAGCAGAGGAAACATCCTATGTACTTATGCAGTCCTATGTATGCGTACCCACATTTATGGTTGTTGTTAAATAAGGAGGGTAGATTATGAAATTAAGAAAAATACTTTTAATTACTCTTGTGTTTACACTTGCATTATCTACCGTTGCCTTTGGTAAAGCGCAAAGAATAGATACAAGAAATCAGGTAAAAAGAGATTTAAGCGTAGAGGGTGCTGTGCTCATAAGTGACTTTATGGTTGGCACAGATGCCATAAACGACTGGACAATTACCACCGCAGGTAATTCCACAGTAGGCTATGCTAAGACAAAGGGTCCTAACGGCAAGGAACAGCAGTGCCTTCTCGTATCCGACAAGGTGCCCGGTACCGGAAACAACGGTGCACAGATTATTTACACCTTTCCTCAGGTATATGAGGGTGGTACGGTAGAGGTTGAAGCACGCTTTAAGATGGAAGTTCCCGACAATACAGAAACAGACTTTGCTTCCAACGGCTTCTACATCAGAAGCTCCGACAACAAGTGGGCTACCCGTCTTTATGTACTTGGTGATAAGTCCGGCGGTAGCTTTGGAGCAGACGGCTCCGGCGGCGGCAAACTTGACAGCCACATAGATGCCGGTGTATGGTACACAGTTACCATTCAGGTAGATATGGATAAGGGCGTGTACAATGTAATTGGTGTTGGTGATGCTGTAGAAGGCGGCACCAAGACAATTCAGAACGTTCAGTACTATCAGGCAGGCTCCAACAAGATGGCAAGCTTTATGTTTGAATCCAGAATGTTTACCGCTGACTGGTACTTTGACTACATCCGTATTACAAGAAACGGTAACTTCCAGGCTCCCAAGCAGGAGATTGTTCGTCCCGAGCCTATCCCGATTCCCGTAACTGCAACTCCCTTGCAGAGAGCAACCTCCTCCAAGGCAAACGTTATGAGAAACGGCAGCTACTCTTACTTTGCAAAGACACCAATGGTGGAAAACGGTGAGGTATATGTTCCCGTAAAAGGTGCTCTTAACCTCTTTGGACTTATCACAAAGGTGGAAAACAATGCATATATAGGCTTGGTAGGGGAGAACACCGTGGAAATTGCCTTAGACGGCACTGCACTTAAAGTTAACGGTGCATCCATTGACGGAATTAAGATTAACAAGGATACAGTTTATGTATCTGCAAATAAACTTGCCGCATCCCTCGGAGAAACAGCTACCTGGGATGAAGCATCCAAAACTCTTATAATAACTAAGGAGGTGGCTCAGTAATGAAATCAAAACTGATAAGAATCATAAGTCTTGCTATTCTTGTTACTATGCTTATGGGAATGCTTCCCGTAATGGCGGCAAAGCCCACTCTTCCTGCAAAGTGGACTCTCCAGAGCCCCAAGACAGACGGCTACACTCCCTTTAAGCCCCCTCACAACTACAGTTGTATGCAGAACCCACCTGATTTTACCTGGTGTCCTCCTACAACAAGCTATGACAAGTATACATACGACCTTGTAATCTGCAAGGACGAGGAACTTAAAGAAGTTGCCTACGAAGCAAATGGTTTACAGTGGCATTACTACAACTTCCCCTATACCTTTGAACCCGGTATCTACTGGTGGTCCGTACGTTTCTACGAAAAGGGCAACAAGGAACCCAGTGACTGGGCAGCAGCAAAGAAGTTCAGAATCGACCAGGAGGCAATTGCCTTTACAATGCCTTCTGCCGAGGAAATAGCACAGATTATCCCAAAAGGTCACCCCAGAATGTGGGTTACAGCAGAAACCATCGATGAATTTCGCAAGAGATTTGAAGGTGAAACCGGCAAAAAACTTTATGACCAGCTTATAAAAAGTGCCGACAACCTTCTTAATCAGCCTATTCCCACAGAACCCGAGCCCTATCTTACAAAGGCAGACGGAGCTTCCGAACAGGAGATTTCCACAGACCACGCTCCCAAAAAGAGCATAGGTTACTCCATGGGTAATAAGTCCATTCTTGCGGCTACTGCATATCTCTTTACCGGAGATTACAAATACGCAAGATATGCCATAGATGTGCTCCTTGAATATGCTACCTGGGAATACGACACTACAAACAAGGCTGCGGTTTCCGCTTATGCCGGCGATGACCAGGTATTCTTTGAGAATATTCACGAAATGGCACTTGCCTATGACTGGTGCTATAACGAAATGACTCCCGAGGAAAGAAAGATAACCGGTGACAACCTTCACGGCAGATTCCAGATTACGGGAGCAACCCACTTAAACAAAATCAGAACAAGCCCCTATGACTCTCACCACTGGTCATACTCTCATTGTTACCTCATACCGGCACTTGCTCTTATGCACGACTACCCCGGCTATACAGAAGCATTTACCGATTACCTCACCCTTTACACAGCAAACTCCGAGCCTATGTGTACAGAAGACGGTGGCTGGAGTAAGGGTACAGCTTACTGGACATATTCTTTTATCCGCGGCAAGCAGTTTATGGAGGTTATGAAGGAAGCTGACTACATAGACTACTACAAAAAAGCTTGGGTACAGAACGAGTACCTCTGGGCTATGTATATGATTCCCAAGAACTCCTACGGCTCCTTCGGTGACGAATCCGGTAAGAATATATACAATGGTAACAATGCCATTACTTTGGGCTTAAATCAGCTTGCACACTACACCAACAATCCCTATGCGGCATGGGCAAGAGATCAGATTGGCTCCTTTGCCAATGTGGCAAACACATACAATGCAGTGCTTTCCGTAGGTGCTTACGACAACATTGAACCCAAGATTCCATATGACCACCCCAACGGAATCCTCTTCCCCGACCAGGGTATATCTGTTCATCACTCCGACCTTGTTAGTGACAACAGAATTTCAATGTACTTCCGTTCCAGTCAGTACGGTTCTTACAACCATATGCATGCTGACCAGAACTCCTTTATAATAGAAGCAAACAGTGAAAACCTTGCTACCAAGGGCGGTTGGTACGACAGCTACCACTCCACACACGACTCCGGCTTTACCCGTAAGACCTATGCTCACAACTCTGTGACCTACGACTTCGGTAAAGGTCAGATAGATGATTCCATGAGCCTTGGCGGCAACATAGATATGTTTGCCACCACAAGTGCCTTTGATGTAACTGTGGGTGATGCTACACCGGCATATGCCAATGGTATAGACAAATTTGTCCGTTCCATGATTTACATCCGTCCCGACAAGTACATTGTAATTGATGACCTTGCAGCTGCAAATGCAGATAAGGGTAACGAATCCTTCTTTGAATGGTGGTTTAACGGACGCTCCTCAAGTACACTTTCTGTTCACGATGACAACAGAGGTGCAAAGCTTGTAACAGATAAGATGGCTATGGATGTAAGAATGCACTACCCTGCAAAGCTTACACCATACTACTCCAACCTTTACTCCGGTCCTGAGCTTGTAAACATTCCTACTCTGGACAGGTACAAGGCATACGAGCCCGACAGAAGAATCTGGTTTGAAACAGAGCCTGTTTCCAAGACCAAGATTATAGCTACAATGAATGTTCACACTTCAACCGATGAGTCCGATTATGTAAAGGAAACCAATACCGATACATACACCAAGCTTGAGTTTGAAGACGGCACAATTGCTATTGTAAACAACACTCCCGATAATGATGCAGTTATCGACACAGGTGATATTCAGTTTGTAGGTACAGCAGTTGTTTACAGCGAGGACGATGTTGCCTTAATCGGCGGTAAGGACCTTGTAATGTACGGCATAGACCTTGTGGATGCCGAGCAGCCCGTAACAGTGGTTTACGACTCCAACGGTCAGCTTGTTACCTCCTCCAAGACAGACTATGTGGTAACAATCCACACCGGTAACGCTATTATCCCCGAAATCACAGACCTTCAGGAAAGAAGAGTATATAAGACAAGAACACCCGTTTCCAAGGATGTAACCGGCTTTGGCGTAACCTACGGCGAAGGCGAAACAAAGGGCGACATCACCATCGACTCCGTATATGGCAGCCAGACCATGATGGTAAATGGTACCCTCCTTCCCGGTCAGGAATATGGCGAAGAAGCTATACTTGAGCTTGTAATAGACGGTGTTTCCAATACATATACAGCTCCTCTTATAAAGAATGCCAACTTTGAGGCTTCTGCAGTTATTAAGGCACCTGTTAAGGGTGGTGCATATCTGCTTGTTTCTTCTACAGAAAATGTTGCCAACGATGTAGGCTTTAACACAGGTTCAAGTACAAATCTTGGTGACAGAGAAGTGGTATTCAACGTTACAGGCAATGACCCTGCAAGAGTTGAAATCAAGTCTGTACCCGTAACTATGGCAGAAACCTCTCTTGGTGATGACCACAAGGCGGCGCTTGCTACCACCGTGGCACACGTTAAGGGTATTGAATACGAGTCCAAGACAGGTAACACCAGACCTACAAACGGCCTTGCATATCTTACCGGTGTCAGCCAGCTCAATGCTTCCAATGCATCTGCAACATACAAGATTACAATTCCCGAAGATGGTACCTACAATGCTATAATCAGATGTGCAGTATGGCAGGAACCCTGGCCTGTAAGAACTATCGAAATAGACGGCGAAAGCTATGCATTCCAGCTTCCCGATACTGGCGGATGGGGCGGCAGCGAATCAGACTTTAAGCCCGTAACAATCAAGATGAATAAGTATCTTAAAGCAGGTGAGTACACCTTCAGACTCGGCTCCTTCAACGGCGAAGGCGCTTGGAACTACGATTGGATAGGCTTTGCAAAGGCTGAGTAATTCCTACTGATTAAATATGTTTTCACAACGGGGACTCCCCGTCCCCGTTGTGAGAATTATGTTTATGTATAAGGCACTCATTACCACAATGTCATCCTGAGCGCAAGCGAAGGATCTCCAAAGCAAGTGAGGCAGTAATTGCAAGGAAGATTCCTCACGTTCGTTC
>CAYXPV010000143.1:0-5399 GCA_964467285.1 uncultured Oscillospiraceae bacterium | reverse complement strand
GTCCCTTTTGAAGTGGTATACATTGTGATGGATCCCGGGTATAATTCCGTAAACAGACAGAAGATAGAAGATAACGCAAAGCGTCTTGAGGTTCCAATTACTGTTTTTGAAACAAATATTTTTGAAGTGGCAGATTCGGTTACGGATTCTCCATGTTATTTATGCGCCAGAATGCGTAGGGGACATCTATACGCAAAGGCGAAGGAAATGGGTTGCAACAAGATTGCTTTGGGCCATCACCTGAACGATGTTATAGAAACCACCCTTATGGGAATGATGTACGGTTCGCAGATTCAGGGGATGCTTCCGAAACTTAAAAGCACAAATTTTGAAGGTATGGAACTTATACGCCCTATGTTTTGCGTGAGAGAAGAAAGCATAATTTCGTGGGCGAGGTATAATTCGCTGGAGTTTATTGCCTGTGCCTGCAAATTTACGGAAAATGCCGCCAAGGTGCAGTTTGAAGAGTTGTCCAAACGTAAGGAAACAAAGAAGCTCATAAAAGAATTGTCCAAAATCAATCCCGATATTGAACATAACCTTTTTATGAGTTTACATAATGTGAGTTTAGATACACTCATAGAGTACAAAGAAAACGGAGTCAGACATTCTTTCTTGGAAAGATTTGAATGACAGAGTATGTAAGGAGAAGCAGATAGTATGTTATGTTCTAAGTGCAACAGTCTTATCCCCGAAGGAGAAACTATATGCCCCCATTGCAAGTCTGATGCAACCGCTATGGAACGCAGATGTCCCAATTGTTGGGCAAAAATTGATGTGCAGGACAAAAGGTGCAGAAAATGCGGTTGTGATATAGAAAAAAGAATTGCAGAACTTCGGGAAGAGGAAAGAAAAAAACACGAAACCTTTATGGATAAATTCAAAAAAATTCCCTTGTGGGTTCGTGTGTGTGTTCCGCTTATTTGTGTTATTATATTTGTGGCAAGTTTTGCGGGAATAAAGATATACGAATATAATAAGGTAACCGAACAAAACATGAAAGCAGTGGAGCTTACGGAAAATTATATAGTATCGTTGGATATCTCCGTAGGTAAAATAACAAAACTTGCTCAGGTTTATGAAGATATGGTATACGGACAATCATGGCTTGACCATACAGGAAGTGCCGTGGCGGTGCGTGATGTATATCAAAATGAGATAGATGTAATAAAAAAGGCAAGAGAACCTCTTGAATATGCCAAAAGCAAGATTGATGCCTGCGAAAACAAAGAGATTTCGGAAGCTGTGGTAAAGGTACAGTATAATTACAGTCGGTGTTACGGGTTTGTAATTGGCGAAAACGGACAATTTCCGACTTATATGGACGAATACCGTGCGTTACTTGCAGATTATGAAACATCGATAGATGAACTCAGAACGGTATTGGATAAATACAAATGATAAAAGGGTATGTAAATTGATTCTCGTGAATTAATTTACATACCCTCTTACTATATTTCTCGTCTTCCTTCAATTGCTTTTGCCAGCGTAATCTGATCTGCGTATTCAAGATCCCCGCCGACGGGAACTCCGTAAGCAATACGGCTTACTTTTACTCCGAAAGGCTTAATGAGCTTGGATATATACATTGCTGTCGCTTCTCCCTCAATGCTGGGGCTGTTTGCCATAATCACTTCTTTAAATTCCCCTTCGGCGATGCGGGCTATCAGCTCTTTGATTTTAAGGTTTTCGGGGCCGATGCCGTCCATAGGTGATATTGAACCGTGGAGAACGTGATACATACCGAAATATTCTCTTGTTTTTTCAAGGGCGATTACATCTTTGGGTTTTTCCATTACACACAGAACGGTGCGGTCTCTTTTTTCGTTGGAACAAATTTCACAGGGGTCATCTTCTGTAATGTTTTGACAAACGGAGCAATAACGTATTTTTGACTTGGCATCTGTTATTGCCTGTATGATATCGTCAGTTTCTTCTTTTGAGAGAGAGAGAATGTGGTATGCCATACGGACGGCACTTTTACTTCCCACTCCGGGCATTTTTTTGAATATATCTATAAGTTTGGAAAATGATGCGGTATAAAGCATATTATAATCTCCTGTTCAAGAATATGTGTATATTTTAGCACAAAGCTCTGCACCTTTCAACCACTTTTTTTGGCAAATCCACTTTATATTTTTCAAAATGTTGACAAAACAGGGCATATTGGTGTATTATCAACTATATATGTACTTTTTGAAAGGATTTGAATACAGATGCAAAAATTAGGCTTGAATGAAATAAGAGAAAAGTATCTTTCGTTTTTTGAGAGCAAGGGACATTTAAGACTTCCCAGTTTCCCCCTTATCCCCAAGGACGACAATAGCCTTCTGCTTATAAATGCCGGCATGGCACCTTTAAAGCCTTACTTTAAAGGCGAACAGGAACCTCCCAGAAAGAGAGTTACAACCTGCCAGAAGTGTATCCGTACACCTGATATTGAACGTGTTGGTAAGACTGCACGTCACGGAACATATTTCGAAATGCTCGGCAACTTCTCTTTTGGCGATTACTTTAAGCACGAGGCGACTGCTTGGGCGTGGGAATTCATTACAAAGGTTCTGGAAATTCCTGAAGAAAAGCTTTGGGTTACAATTTATGAAGACGATGATGAAGCTAAAGATATCTGGGTTAACGAAGTTGGCGTTAAAGCTGACCGTATAGTAAGGCTCGGTAAGGAAGACAACTTCTGGGAAATCGGTACAGGTCCCTGCGGACCTTGCTCCGAAATTCATTATGATCGTGGTGAAGAATACGGCTGCGGTAAGCCCGGTTGTGCAATAGGTTGTGATTGTGACCGTTATATGGAATTTTGGAACCTTGTGTTCACACAGTTCGATAAGGACGAAAACGGCAACTACAACAGACTCCAGCACCCAAATATCGACACAGGTATGGGACTTGAAAGAATAGCTTGTATTATGCAGGGTGTTGACAACCTCTTTGAAGTAGACACCGTTAGAAATATAATGAAGAAAATCAGCGAAATTGCCGATGTTGAATATGGCGATGATGCTCAGTCTGATGTATCTCTGCGTGTTATAACCGACCACATCAGAAGCACTACCTTTATGATTGCAGATGGCGTTCAGGTTTCCAACGAGGGCAGAGGATATGTCTTGAGAAGACTTTTAAGACATGCTGCACGTCACGGTAAGCTTCTTGGTGTTAACGATCCCTTCCTCTATAAGATAGTAGATACTGTTATAGAAGAAAACCGCACAGCATACCCGGAACTTGAAGGTAAGGCTGATTATATTAAGAAGATTATCGAAACAGAAGAAAAGAGATTTTCCGAAACTATCAATGATGGTCTCAGTATTCTCGAAACATATGTGTCTGAGCTTAAGGAAGAAGGAAAGACGGAACTTTCCGGCGACAAGGCATTCAAACTCTACGATACCTACGGCTTCCCCGTAGATATCACAATAGAAATTCTTTCCGAACAGGGTATCACAGTAAATCGTGACCAGTTTGACGAATGCATGGAAAAGCAGCGTCAGACAGCCCGTGCAAGCCGTGGTAATGCTGATGAACTTGGCTGGAAGGAAGATGACTTCAAAAAGAAGTTCAACGATATTATGACTACTGATTTCGTTGGCTATGAAACAAGAGAAACAAAAGCGAAAATTAAAGCTATTGTAGCAGGTCTTGACGAGTTCAACCATGCAGACAGCGAAAGCGGCGAAGTTACAATTATGCTGGACAAGACTCCCTTCTACGGTGAAGGCGGCGGTCAGGTTGGCGATAAGGGTATGCTAAAAACCGAAACTGCAACAGTTGAAGTTTTAGATACAAAGAAGATGGGTAACGACAAGTTTATTCATATCTGTAAGGTTAAAGAAGGTACGATTTCCAAAGATGAGGAAGTTACAGCAATTGTTTGCGGCACACTTCGCTCTCAGACAGAGTCTAACCACTCAGCAACTCACCTTCTCCAGAAATCTCTCAAGCTTGTTCTCGGCGATCATGTTGAACAGGCAGGTTCTTTTGTAAGTGATGAAAGATTGAGATTTGACTTCTCTCACTACGAAGCTATGGCTGCCCAGCAGCTTAAAGAAGTTGAAGAAATGGTTAATAAGGCAATTGCCGATGCAATGGATGTAGAATGTAAGGTTATGCCCATAGAAGAAGCAAACAAGCTTGGCGCAATGTCACTTTTCGGTGAAAAGTACGGCAGCGAAGTAAGAGTTGTTAAGATGGGTGATTACAGCCTTGAATTCTGTGCAGGTACTCACGTTAAGAATACTGCATCAATCGGTCTTTTTAAGATTCTTTCCGAATCTTCTGCAGCTGCAGGTATCAGAAGGATAGAAGCAATTACCGGCACGGGTATTCTTAAGTACCTTGCAGAAAAGGAAGCTCTTATTGCAGATGTAAGCTCTGCTCTTAAGTGTGCTCCCGGAGAATCCGTATCCAAGATTGAAGCTATCCAGGCAGAAAACAAAGCCCTCGGTAAGGAAATCGAAGGACTTAAGGAAAAGATGGCAGGCGGCGGTGTTGATGATATGAAGAACAACGCTGTTGATGTAAATGGTGTCAAGGTTATATGCGGTAAGATTCCCGGTGCTGATGTAAATACACTCCGTAAAATCGGTGATAATATGAAGGATGCATTTGACAACGAAGTTACCGTAATAGCTTCCGAGGCTGACGGCAAGGTAACACTCATTTGTTCTGCAAATAAAAATGCAGTTGCAAAGGGTGTACATTGCGGAATGATTATCAAAGCAATTGCTGCACACGTTGGCGGCTCCGGCGGCGGAAGACCCGACAGCGCACAGGCAGGCGGCAAGGATGCCTCCGGTATGGATGCGGCTCTCAGTGCAGCTGTAGAAACCGTTAAAGAACAGGTTAAGTAATTTCAAGGGGGACTAAAAATGTCTGATTGTATTTTTTGCAAGATAGCAAACGGAGAAATCCCTACAAATTATATATATGAAGATGACAGGGTTGTGGCATTCAATGATATTGAGCCACAGGCGCCCGTACACATACTTATTATACCCAAGGCACATATAGCTTCTGCATTGGAACTTGATGACACAAACGTCGATATAGTTGCCCACATTTTTAAAGTAGCTTCAAAAATTGCTCGTGACAAGGGTTTTGATGCCGATGGTTTCCGTCTTGTAAACAATTGCGGAAAAGACGGCGGACAGACTGTTGGTCATCTCCATTTTCATCTTCTTGCAGGAAGATATCTTCAGTGGCCTCCGGGTTGATTGGAGTTAAAGTATTCCCGTAATAGTTTAAAGTATTCATCAAATTGCAGTATATGCAAAATTTATGCTTGACATTGATAGAAAAATTTTGTATAATCAAAGGGTATAATTTTGTCTTAACCCGTTATGTGTTAAAGAGACAGGCAGTAACGGAGGGAGGGAATTTTAATGGCA
>CAYXPV010000142.1:0-5405 GCA_964467285.1 uncultured Oscillospiraceae bacterium | reverse complement strand
GTTGGTAATACAAACCAAAACCTTATCGCGGTTATCATCAATGCCAACGGTAATGCTTCCGCCCTCATCGGTAAACTTAACCGCATTGTTTATGAGGTTTATAAGCACCTGGGAAATGTTATCCTTATCGGCATTTACAAGTAGTTTACCCTCTTTTATGTTTAATAACACATCAATATTCTTTGGTGTTATCATCATTTCAAATTTAAGAAGGCTTTGCTTCACCAACTCGTTGATATCAAAATTCGTTCTGTCCAATTTTGTTTCACCGCTATCCATACGGGTAACCTGCAAAAGATTGGTAATAAGTCTTGAAAGTCTTTTGGTTTCGGAAAGAACGATTTTAAGATATTCGTCTTTGTTTTCCTCCGGTATAGTACCGTCTATAATACCTTCCACAAAGCCGGATATTGTAGTAAGAGGAGTCCTTAATTCGTGGGAGACGTCTGAAACAAATGAGTTTCTTAAACCTTCCAGATTATCCAGAGAAGCAGCCATATTATTGATGTTCTGAGCAAGAATTCCAAGTTCATTTTGGGATGTATACTCCACTCTCTTTTTAAAATTGCCCTTGGAAAACTCCGACACAGCAGCACTTATTTTATTGATAGGCTGAGTTATCCTGTAACATATAATATAGAAAAACAGCGCTGCCAAAACCATGGCAACTATAAGAATTGTAAGAGAGCTGTTGGCTACATATGCATAAATCTGCTTAATTTCGGGAACGCGCTGGTTAAACATTACCCCACCGTAAACCTCACCATCATGGGTAAGTGGCATGGCAACGGTAAGTATTTCATCACCGCTTTCATCCTTGTATATATTTACAGACTTAACTTCTTTACCCTTTAAAACGGGTTGGCTTATCTTACCGTCTACCTTCTCAATGGCATGCTCATTAACATTGCTTTCAGAGGAAGCAATTACAATTCCGTTTATATCAAAAACCGTAACCATGGATTTTGTATTGGCACTTACCGTATCGATAATATTCTGAAACAAAATGTCTGTGGTTTCACTTTGATTTACAAGTGCTACATATGTTGCCTCTTCCAGTTCGTCAACGTTTTCGCTGAGCAGCCTGGACTTCTCATCAATGGCAAACTGTTCGATAAATGTAAAAAAATACACCATCATAATAAGTCCGACAATAGTTATTACGGATAGACAACTCAGTACCAGATTGCCGAATATACTTTTACGCAAATCATTTCACCTCAAATTTGTAGCCTACTCCCCAAACGGTTTTAAGTGACCACTTATCACTTACACCTTCAACCTTTTCTCTGAGTCTTTTTACATGAACATCTACAGTTCTGGAATCACCGAAGTATTCATATCCCCATACTTCATCAAGGAGCTGATCTCTGGTAAACACTTTGTTGGGGTGTATGCACAGATAGTTGAGAAGCTCCAGTTCCTTTGGAGGAATATCTACCGAATTACCGTCTATTTTGAGTTCATATGTACTCATATTGAGGGATAGTTTATCAAAAGTAACCTCATCCGCTTCAACGCCGGTTGGCTCGGTTCTGCGTAAGACAGCTTTGATTCTTGCCACAAGTTCCTTCGGCTCAAAAGGTTTTACAACATAGTCATCAGCACCAAGTTCAAGTCCCAAAACCTTGTCTATGGTTTCGCCCTTGGCAGTAAGCATAATAACAGGAATTTTCTTTGTTTTTCGAATCTGCTTAAGAACCTCTATGCCGTCAATCTCCGGAAGCATTATGTCCAAAATCACGGCTGAAGGATTTAAATTCTCAACCATTTCAAGTGCCTGCCTGCCGTTAAAGGCACAGCCCGTTTCGAAGCCTTCCTTAGTAAGATACAATCTTACAAGCTCGCATATGTTCTTATCGTCATCCACTATGAGTATAGTATTTGTTGCAGCCATTTGACATCACCTTCCGAATGTTAAAATATAATTTAATCGATATGATTGATTTTAACAATTATATTATGCATCAAATTCTCTTAAAAATCTACCCTAAGACTTAAAAATTCATAATTTTTTCACATATGTTTACAATATATTCAACTATTTTACAAAAATCAAAAAATAAATTGTTTTGCACAATATACTCTTGAATTAAGACGAAAAATATTATATAATGTAGTGAGAATTTATTGACAGAAAGGACGTAATGATATGATATTAGTTACAGGCGGTGCAGGATTTATAGGAAGCCACACATCTGTAGAACTTCTGGATGCAGGCTATGAGATTGCAATTATCGACAATCTTTGCAACTCAAAAATTGAAAGTATAGACAAGGTAAAACAAATTACAGGTAAGGACTTCAAATTTTATGAGGAAGACCTCATAAACAGGGAAGCTGTAGAAAAGATATTTCAGGAAAATGACATAGAAGCTGTTATTCACTTTGCAGGACTTAAGGCAGTAGGCGAATCTGTTCAGATTCCTCTTACCTACTATCACAACAATATTTTAAGCACATTGGTGCTTTGTGAGGTAATGGCAAAGTACGGATGCAAAAAGCTGGTATTCTCATCGTCTGCTACAGTATACGGCAATCCCCACACTGTTCCCATTAAAGAGGACTTCCCTCTCTCTACCACCAACCCCTACGGCAGCACCAAGCTTATGATAGAAAACATCTTACAGGATTTATACATTTCCGATAACGAATGGTCAATAGTTCTTTTAAGATACTTTAACCCCATCGGTGCTCACGAAAGCGGTCTTATAGGCGAAAACCCCAACGGCATTCCCAACAACCTGGTACCTTACATTGCCAAGGTAGCCATAGGCGAGCTTGACCATCTTAATGTGTTCGGTGATGACTACCCCACCAAGGACGGTACCGGTGTAAGAGATTACATACACGTAGTTGACTTAAGCAAAGGCCATGTCAAAGCTGTAGAAAAAGCAAATTCCTGCACAGGTGTAAATATATACAACCTGGGTACAGGAAACGGCTACAGCGTATTGGAGGTTCTCCATGCTTACGAAAAAGCTTGTGGCAAAACCCTCAAATATGAAGTTGCCCCCAGACGCCCCGGCGATATCCCCGAGTGCTATGCGGACACCGAAAAATCCCTTAAAGAACTTGGTTGGAAAGCAGAACTGGATATTGCACGTATGTGCGCAGACTCTTGGAAGTTTACACAGAATAACAAATAAATTAACCCAACCCAAACAACGCCTACTCAAACAGTAGGCGTTGTTTTTATGTGCAGGGAATTTCAAAAAACTGCCCTTCCGGAAATAAACCCACACCGGCTATCCAATAACCGTTGACAAATACGGCTACATCCTGTGCATTAACAAAAGGGTTATGGTTACATTTCATTGCGAGTGCGGTATGACACATATCTCTCAAGCCAAGTAGGCATTCCCTACCATTTTGATATGCTTTGGCAAATTCCTCAGTATCTGTTAAGTGTGCATATATACTTATACCAAAGGGAAACAAGTCTTTCGTGTACTTGTACCACCTATATCCCTCAAGGGGTTCATCATGAATTTTCTCAAGCCTGAACGCTGCCGTTTTAAGTCCGTCAAGCACCCATTTGTAATCAGATTCTTTTACGCTTGGTTTTTTCAGCTTCTCCAATTTTTTTCTGCAGTCGTATAATACGGAATCATCCTCATCTTTTAATATCCTACCAATTGAGTATGATATGTTCCAAGTAAGTCCTCCGTAGCCTAACGCCGCCACACATAAACCTATGGGACTTTTACAAATAAGGGCAAATGTATCTATATCCGTAAGGCTATAACCGTTTATTCCCAGGTCTTTACAAGAAAGTTGCCTTACCCCCTCGGCTCTTCCGTTCTTAACGAGGGGTATATCTATTTTACACGGGTAATTAAAAGGTTTTTTTGAGCTTAATCCCCACAAGGTTGCAACCCTGCTTTTTTCATTAAAATTCAGGCTGTAACGAATTTCAAAGTAATCTTCCGAAAAATAATAATGCACAACACCGTCGGCATCTAATTCGTAGGGACACAGTATAACCGTTTCCAAAGCAATCGCCTCCTTATATAATCTATGTTCCCTTGTCTTAAACTATTGCAAAATTAATGATTTTAGTGTATATTTAAAATGATAAGGAGTTGATTGGCATAGTTACAAAAAATCAGATTCTTAATGTTACGGTTTCCGATGTCACCGCAACCGGCGACGGTGTGGCAAAACACGAAGGATATCCGCTTTTTATAAAAGGCGGTGTTACCAATGACGTACTTGAAGTTACCGTGACCAAAACCAACAAAAGCTACGGCTTTGCAAAAATAAATAAAATTATCTCTCCCTCCCCCTATAGGACAGATGCTGTTTGCCCTGTTTTTACGCGTTGCGGCGGATGCGATTATATGCATATTGACTATTCTCATCAAAAGGAGCTAAAAGCAAATACCGTAAAAAACAATCTTATACGTCTTGGCGGTATTAAAGATTTTGTGTATGAAGACTTGACGGGAGCAGACAGTATATACAATTATCGCAATAAGGCTCAGTTTCCAATAGGCAAATCCGGCGGCAAAACAGTCTGCGGTTTTTACACAAAAAAAAGCCACGAAATAATCCCATGCAGCTTTTGTCATATACAAAAGAAAGACATTAACGATGTAGTAGAGGCTTTCCTCGAGTACGCAAACCAAACCGAGCTCAGCGTATATAACGAGGAAAAACACACAGGAATACTTCGTCACATATACGTGAGAAGCGGTAATAAAACCGACGAAATTATTGCAGTAATTGTAACCAATTACGCAAAACCCCTGCCGAATACCGACAAACTTATATCTCTTATGAAAGCTCATGGTAACGTAAAAGGAATAATCCAGAATATAAACACCGAAAGAACCAACCTTGTTCTTGGCAAAAAAAACCGTCTGATATGGGGCGAGGAATATATAACCTCTTGCATAGGCGATTTAAAATTTCGCATTTCTCCCCAAAGCTTCTTTCAAGTAAACGGGGAACAAACCGAAAAGCTTTATTCCAAGGCTTTGGAATATGCAGAATTATCTCCGGAAGATACCGTATTTGACCTGTACTGCGGTGTTGGTAGTATCTCGCTGTTCCTTGCGCGAAGTTCCAAAAAGGTTATTGGTGTGGAAATAGTTGAAAAAGCTATTGAAAATGCAAAAGAAAACGCAAGGCTCAATAACATTGACAATGCTGAATTCTATGCAGGAGACTGTGGCGAAGTTGTTGATGTTCTCATAAATAACGGTGAAACTGCAGATGTTGTCGTGGTAGACCCACCCCGTAAGGGATGCAGTGCAGACCTTCTGGAACTTGTTAAAAAAATAAATCCAAAGCGTATTGTGTATGTGTCCTGCAACAGTGCTACTTTGGCACGGGATGCAAAAATACTGAAAGAATACGGTTACAAGCTGAAAAAAGCATGTGCCGTAGACCTGTTTCCTA
>CAYXPV010000141.1:0-5414 GCA_964467285.1 uncultured Oscillospiraceae bacterium | reverse complement strand
GCTTGTAGAACAGAATACATTAAAAATATTGAAACTAAATTACAACAAGCTTATTTAGAAGACAGAGTTACAACTTTAAAAATTATATTTTGGGCTGGTGATATTAGACAAGGTGCTGGTGAAAGAAGATTTTTCAAACTTGCATTAAACTGGCTTTTAAATAATCACAGCGAAGATTTATTTAATTACATTGAATATGTACCAGAGTTTTCACGTTGGGATGTATTGTTTGAATTAGACCATCCGTTTGTATTGGATTATATTTGTAAAAATTTATCTTACAGAGAAAATGGTTCAAAGCCAAATGCTTTATTATGTAAATGGTTGCCACGTAGAAAACAGTATAATAATTTAGCTAAGAAAATTCAAAAATCATTAGGTTTAACACCTAAACAATATAGAAAGTTTATTGTTGAGCATTCTAAAACAGTAGAACAGCAAATGTGTGCTAATAAATGGTTGGAAATTGAATATTCTCATGTACCTTCTGTCGCAATACACAAATATAATAAAGCATGGTATAGACACGACGAACAAGGTTTTAGAAAATATATTGAAGATGTTAAAAATGGTAAATCTAAAATAAATGCAAGTGCTATATTCCCACATGATATTATAAAAAATGCGGTTGCTGAATATGGCAGCACACCTCTTACAGAAGCAGAGATTACACAATGGGATAATTTACCAAATTATTTAGAAGGGAAATCTAATTCTATTATTCCTGTTTGTGATGTTTCTGGTTCAATGTACGGTACACCTATCAAAATTTCTATAGCATTAGGTTTATACATTTCAGAACGTAATGAGGGTGTATTTAAGGACGCATTTATTACATTTTCACAACGTCCAGAAATGCAGTATTTAAAAGGTGGTTTACAAGATAGAATTAACCAATTACAATGTGCAAACTGGGATATGAATACAGACTTCGTAAAAGTTTTTGAATTAATTTTAGATAAAGCTAAAGAAAATAATTTACAACAATCTGATTTACCAGAGACTATACTTGTTATTAGTGATATGGAATTCGACGAAGCAGAGAAAGATAAAACTAATTTTGAGTATATCAAAGGGTTATACCAAGAGTCTAGTTATGAATTACCCAAAATTGTATTTTGGAACGTAAATGGTAGAGTTGGCAATATACCTATTACAATGAAAGATGAAAATGTGGCATTGGTTAGTGGTGCAAGTCCTTCTATTTTAAAATCAGTTTTAACAAATGATATTAACCCAATTACTATTATGAATAGAACTTTAAATGTACCTAGATATGATTTTATTAAATAAGGTGATATAATGGAAGAAACTAAAGAATTAACAGTTGAAGAGAAAATAGAGAAAGTTAAAAATAATATACGTAAACTTAAAAAAGTTAAATTAGATACTAGTTTATATACGGACTATCAACTAGCAGAGCACAGAAAGAAAAAAGCTAAAAATCGCATAAGAAATAAAATGCAAAAGTTAAGTAGAAAAATTAATAGACATAAATAAACATAAAGGGTTTATAGAATGGGTAAAGATAACGATATAAAAAAGGAAGTTGTTTTAATTTTAGGTTTAATGGGTAGTGGTAAATCATATATGTCAAGACCATATATTGAAAACGGTTATACTAAAATTAGCTTTGCAGACCCTTTACGAAAAATGTGTTATAAAATTTTAGGTTTCGACCCAAGCGATAAATTTACTTATGACGAATTTAAAAAATCTAATCTTGTACTAAAAAAGGGTTTATTTAAAACTAAAAAAATCAATACAGGCAGAAAAGTTTTACAGCAAATTGGTAGTGCCGTAAAAGAATTGTTTTGTCCTACAATTTGGGCTGATACTTGGTATAACTCTGTTTTAGAGTGTGATACACATGTAATAAATGAAGATTGTAGATTTGATTATGAAGTTTTAAAAGCACTTTCTTTAACCAGAAAAAAATGTAATGTGCGTTTTATTTGGAGTTGTTATAATGGTAATGACTATACAAATGCTTTAAATGACACACATGAAAGTGAAGCACTTGCACAATTCATTTACAAATATCAAGATAAATATGATTTATATGATGGTAAAGAAATTCCAGTTAAATTGATGAAACAAATTTTAAAAGACTTTAAGGAGTTTACTAAATAATTTGGCGTACTATAATAGTATTGTACGTACTCATGACTTTTCTAACATTTTGGTTGGTATTACCTCTGCCAACTAATACCCAGTAGTTAACACTGGGTTTTTTTTTATTGACTTTTTTATTTATAGTTGTATAATATATTTATGAATGAAGGAGAATATATGCAAGAAGTTTTACAAATTGTGCAAAAATTAAGGAGTTTATCTGGAAATGCACAAATAGATTTTTTAAAACAACATAAAGATAACATTCTTTTAAAAGAAGTTTTATTTTATACTTATAATCCTAATAAAATGTACAAAATTGATGAATGCAAATACGATAAGTTTAATACAGGTGGTACACATCAATTAGGTTTAACTATTAGTTTTTGGCGAAAATTTATAGAAATGTTAGATACTTTGGTAAATCAAAAAGGTGTAACAGATGAAGACGTTTGTAAAATAAGATATTACATGGAAACTTTTTTACCAGAGTATACAGAATTTTTGAAACAAGTTTTATTTAAAGATTTACGTTTAAATATGGGTATTAAAAAATTTCAAAAAGTATGGAGTGACTTTTGTACAGCTCCACAAGTTCAACTCGCTAAAATGTATGAAGGACAATGTTTTAAAAATGGGTATTATAGTAGAAAATTAGATGGTGTTAGGTGTTATGTTAAAAATGGTGTTATGTATACTAGAACTAATAAACCACAAAAAATAGACCCAATTAAGCATATTGTAGAGCAAATTAAAGAAATACCAGATAATGAAAAATTTGTATTTGATGGTGAATTAATTTATATAGAATCTAATTATGGAACATTATGCGAAGATTTTAAAAAGACTGTTTCGCTTGTAAGAAGTGACGATAAAAAGGATGAGTGTAATAATATATATTTTGTAATTTTTGATATTATACCTTTAGAATGTTTTGAAAATAAAATACCCTATGTTTCATTTGAAGAAGAATATAAAATCTTATTAGATAAGTTTAATTCTAAAACAGAATGTACGAGTTGGTATACAACAGAATTTAAAAATATTTTAGTTATAAGACAGGTAAATACACCAGAAGAAATAAATGACCTTCAAGATAAATGCAAAAAATTTAATTGGGAAGGTTTAATGTATAGAAATGGCGAAGCACCTTATGAATATAAAAGAACTAAAAATTTACTTAAAATGAAAGAAATGAAAGATATTGAGTTAAAATTAGTTCGTGTAGAAAGTGGAACAGGTAAATATCATGATTTCTTAGGTGCATTTTATGTAGAATATAAAGATAATTTAGTTAAAGTTGGTAGTGGTTTTACAGAAGAACAACGTAAAGAATACTGGATAAATGCCCATAAATATTTAAACAAATATGTTAAAGTTAAATATTTTGAAGAAAGTTGCGACAAAGAAGGTAAACTGAGTTTAAGATTTCCAGTGTTTATGTGTTTTAGAGACCAAGAAACTGGTGAAGAATTTTTTGAAGTAGAATAGTTTACTTTATTTGCATTTTATTTCTTTTTCTTTTTCCATCTAGGCTTGTTAACACAAGCCTTTTTATTTATATCGATGTATTAGTTTTGGTGTATCAAGTTACTATAATAGAAAAGGAAGTTGAACAAAAGTAACAATTTTAAATAAAATTAATGACAATAAATAATGTCCTACCTGTTCAACTTCCATAGAGGTAGGACTTTTCTTTATATAAAGGACTTAATCTATGGAAGAAAGAGTTTACAATCCAAAATTCTATACAGACGAAGATATTAAAGGTAAATCTGGTATTTATCAGATTAGAAATTTAGTAAATGGTAAAATTTATGTAGGAAGTGCAATAGAACTCATAAATAGAAGGAAAGGGCATTTTAGTGATTTAAAATATAAACATCATCACAATGATAAGCTTCAAGAGGAATATAGTATTTATGGTGAACAAAGTTTTATATTTGAAATAATAGAATTTTGTGATAAAAATATAAGATATAAAATAGAACAACAATGGTTAAATAAATTTTTTGGTAAAGATTGTTGCTATAATAGAAACCCAAAAGCAGTAGAGCCACCCGTGCATTACGGTGCTAATAACCCACGTGCAAAAACTATTATTTGTTTAAATGATGGAAATATATTTAAAACTATAAAAGATTGTTTATTTTATTACAATATAGATAGAAGTGGTGTAAATAAAAACATAAAAGGAGATTATATTAATCCTAAAAAAAGATTTACTTTGCTAACCGTTTATAAAGCTATGCTAAAAGATGGTTATACTAAAGAATATATACTAGAAAATTATAGTAATATGATATATAAGTACGATTATCTTTTAGAACATGTGCAAAATAAAACCAAAATATTTGGGAAAGATAACCATAGAGCTGTATCTGTTATATGCTTAGACGATAAAAAAGAGTTTGGGTCTATGAGGGAATGTTACGAATATTATAATAAAGACAGAAGTAGTGTGACTAAAAATTGTGAAGGCGAATATATAAACCCTAAATTAAGATTTATGTACTTGGATTTGTATAACAAACTTTTACAATTGGGTTTTAGTGAGGATTATATTTATGAAAACCATTATGCTCTAAAACAAAAATATAAAATTTGACAAAATAAAAATTTGGTGTTATAATATTTTTGTATTTATAGAGGTAAAAATATGTCTAGTTATATTCCGTTTCATACACACGATTGCTTAGGTTCAATTTTAGATAGTACATTAAAATTAGAAGATTACGTAAAGTGGGCAGTGGCAAACAGTATACCTGCTGTGGGCATAACCAACCATGGCAATTTAACATCTACATTAAAATTAATAAATCTGTGCAAAAAATATAATCTAAAACCCTTGGTGGGTATAGAGTTTTATGTAACAGAAAACACAGTAGATAAAAATGGTAAGAAAATTAGAGATAACTGTCATTTATGTGCCTTAGCAAAGAATAGAAATGGTTATCATAATTTAATTAAGTTACACAATTTAAGTTATACGGACCAAAGGTTTTATCACGACGGAAGAATTACATTAGAAGATTTGTTTAAATATAAAAAAGATTTGATAGTTTCTAGTGCCTGTATAGGTGGTGTGTTAGGTAAATATTTTGTAAACAATGAATTGCAAAAAGCAGAAGATAAACTTAAACTATTATTAGATAATTTTGGTGAAGACTTTTACTTAGAGCTACAAAATCATAATAGTATACAGCCAGATAGACAGAAAGAGCAGGATGATTATAACAATTGGCTTATAAAAATGAGTAAAAAATAGAAAAATCTAGTATATCTCCATACTAGACATA